>NZ_JBFRGF010000003.1:0-218626 GCF_052115205.1 Arthrobacter sp. 2RAF6
TCGGCCGTCTTCAACAATGCCAGGCCGGATTCGCGGTCCAGGGAGAACGGCTTCTCGGTCCAGACGTGCTTGCCGGCGTTGACGGCCGCGGTGGCCACCTCGACGTGGGCGGCCGGGATGGTCAGGTTCACGATGATCTCGACGTCGGGGTGGTTCAGGGCCGCGTCCACGCCGCCCCACTCGGGGATGCCGTATTCCTTGGCCCGCGCTTGGGCGGCGTCCTCGAAGAGGTCCGCGATCACGAGGACCTCCAGGTCCGGGAAGACCGTCAGGTTGTCCAGGTAAGCCTTGCTGATGTTGCCCGCGCCGATGACGGCGACGCCTACGGGCCCCCGGAGGGAAGACGGGGTGGAAGGTGTGGTCTGGTGTGTTGCCGCGCTCATGCGTTCACGTCCTGTGCTCCTGTGGTTGCAGCGGAGTCCCGCAGGAAGGCGAGGCTCTCGGCGATGCCTTCGAAGATGTTTCCGGCGTAGTCGTCGAACTCCACGACGCCCACCTCGAGGGACTTTGCGGCAGCAACGACGTCGAGCACCGGTATGGTGCCCTGGCCTGCCGGCAACTGGGCCTTGGTATCTGTGGTGCCCGGGCCGTCCTTGATGTGGATGAACTTCACCCGGTCGCCGAGGCGGGCGAGCAGTTCCGCCGGGTTCTGGCCGCCGACCGAGGCCCAGTAGGTGTCGACTTCCAGGACCAGTTCCGGGTCAAGGAGGCCTTCGAAGTACTCCAGGGCTGTCTGGCCTTCGATGGTGGACTCGAGTTCCCAAGCATGGTTGTGGTAGCCGACGCGGATGCCGTATTCGGCGCCCTTCTTCGCTGCGGCGTTGAGCTTGGCCGCGGTGGCCTGGATGTCTTCGGCCTTCTGCCAGTGCTCGGCAGGCAGGTACGGGTCGATGACCGTGGAGATTCCCAGTTCCTTCGCGGCTGCGAAGATCTCGTCCTGGTCCTGGCTCAGCAGCGGAGCGTGGCCGGATGGGGCGCTCAGCCCGTTCTCCTTCAAGGCCGCGCCCAGCTCCTTTGCGGTGGCCACGAAATTGTAGGGCTCAACCTGCGTGAAACCGATCTCGGCAACCTTTTTGATGGTGCCCGGCAGGTCTTCCTGCATGGCATTGCGCAGGGTGTACAGCTGGATGGAGTAAGACATGGTTTTCCTTTGCGTTGTCAGTTGCGTGAGATGAGAGTCAGTTAGCGGCCGGCGAGCGATCCGCCGATGCCGCCGACGCTGAAGTATTTGTTCAGGGTGGCGAAGACGATGATCGGCGGGAGCATCATAACGACGGCGAGGGCCATGACGCCGGACCAGTCGGTCATGTTTTGCTGGAAGAAGGACTGAACGCCGACCGGCAGGGTGAAGATCTCGTTGGAGCGCAGGAACACGATTGCGACGAGGTAGTCGTTCCAGGCCAGGAGGAACGCGAAGATGGCGGTGGACAGGATGCCGGGCAGGGAATTGCGCAGCACCACCTTCGTGAACGATCCGAACACGGAGCAGCCGTCGATCCAGGAGGCTTCCTCGAGGCTGACCGGGATGGAGTCGAAGTATGCGGCCATCATCCAGGTGGCCACCGTCATGGTGGAGCCGACGTAAATGATGATCAGACCGAGCAGGTTGTCCACAAGTCCCATCCCCGCGAAGAGGATGAACAGCGGCACCACGGAGGTGATGATCGGCAGGGACTGCATGACGAACAGCAGCAGCGAGTAGCCGGAGACGGCTTTGGAGCGGCCGCGGGAGAGGACGTAGCCGGCGGGTGCGGCGACAGCGACGGAGACGATCACCGTGGAAAGCGTAGTGATGAGGCTGTTGGTCAGCCAGGTGCCTGCGAGGGTCTTGGAGAAGACACCGGTGATGTTTTCCAAGGTCAGGCCCGTGGCGGTGCTGTTCGGGCCTGGGGTGAGGGCCAGGACCACGGTGACCATGATCGGGACGAGGACGATGGCAGTGATGGCCAGGATCAGGACGAACCGCCACCAGCGTCCGCGCAGGCCGGCTTCGGAGAGGGCGCGGCGGGTTTTCTCGGGTCCCGCGACGCCGAGCGTGGGTCCGGATTCGGGGTGTGCGTGGAGTACTGCGCTCATTATTCGACGCTCGACTTTCGGATCTGGCGGTACAGGAAGACCGACACGACGACGAGGGTGAGGGTCATGAGGAAGGCGATGGCGACGCCGGGTCCCGTCTGGAAGTCCTGGAAGACGCTGCGGTAGGCCAGGACCACGAGGGAGGTGGTGGCGTCGACGGGTCCGCCGCCGGTGAGCAGGTAGATGGTGGGGAAGTCGTTGACGCAGAAGATCGTCATCAGGATCCAGCTGATGTAGGTGGAGCGGGCGATCATGGGCAGGGTGATCTGGGTGAACTGCTGCCACTTGCTGGCGCCATCCATGCTGGCCGCTTCGTAGACGGTGGTGTCCACGGAAGCCAGTGCGGCGGAGATCATCATCATCATGAAGGGGAAGCTGACCCAGACCTTGAAGACCATGACCATGACGGCGGCGAGGTGCGGGTCGGCCAGGAACAGCGGCGTGCCCAGTCCGAGGTTGCGGAAGATGGAAGGGATGAGGCTGTCCGGGGTGGCGACGAGCCAGTTCCAGGCGGTGGAGGACACCACGATCGGCACCACCCAGGGCAGCAGGAGCAGGACCTTGAAGGTGCCCCCGGCGGGGATCTTGGTACGCAGGAGCAGGGCCAGACCCAAGCCCACCAGCCAGGAACCGAAGACACCGACGATGGTGAACCACAGGGTGAACTGTGCGGCCTTCCAGAAAGCGGGCGAGGACAGGACGGTGGCGAAGTTGTCCACGCCGACGAAGTTGCCGGTGTCGATCAAGGAGCCGTCGTGGGTTGCCTGGACACCGGCGTAGATCAGCGGGTAGCCGTTGATCAGGATGAGCAGGACGATGGAGGGCAGCAGGAGCCAGAAAAAGGTCCGGCGGGTCTGGCCCGACAGTTTGCTCTTGCGGTTCAGGCTGCCGTCGCGGTGATGGGACCCGCCCCCGGGCCCGCCCGGGGCGAGGCCCCGACGGGCCCGGGCGAGGCCGGACTGTGTTGTGGTAGTTGACATGGCGACGGCTTTACTTCTTGATGACGGATTCGAGGCCGGTCTTGAAGGCCGTGAGTGCCGTCTTGGCGTCGGTCTTTCCGGTCAGGATGGTCTGGGTGAACTGGTTCAGTGCCTGGCCGCCGTCCAGAACAGCGAGGTTGGCGTTGAGCGAGGTGCCTTGCGCGGCGAAGGTCTTCGCGATCGGCTGGTATTCCTTGACGATCTTGACGTTGTTGGGATCGCCGGCAAACTCGGGAAGTTCAGTGATGGACTTGAAGACCGGCAGTCCATTCATCAGCTTCTGGCGCCACAGCTCCTTGACCTGTCCCAGGTAGTAGGTCAGGAAGGCCTCGGAAGACTCTTGGGAGGGGGTGTTCTTGTACATCATGATGTTGTTCGGGAACACCAATGCGGCTTTGTCGCCGTGCGGACCTGCCATCGGGCTCGCGACCAGGAGGTCTCCGGAGGTGTCTCCCACGCGCTGCGGCAGGCCCAGCACATACATGCCGAACGCCGCCTTCTTGTTCTTCCACTGCGCATCGAGGTTGTCCGTGGTGTAACTGACCGCCGCGGGGTCGACGACGCCGTTGGAGACCAGCTCGAGCAGGAACTCAATGGCTTCGACGTTGCGGTCGTTCATGACGTCCAGCTGGCCGTCCTTGGTGAAGACGCCACCGCCGTTGTTGATCATCATCATGATCATCAAGTGGTTGCCGATGTTGTTGCCCGCGCCGGAACCCGTAGCGAAGCCGACCGCACCGATGGACTTGAGCTTCTTGCCTGCCTCGAGCAGGCTGGGCCAGTCGGTTGGAACGGCCACGCCGGCCTGGTCGAAGAGGGATTTGCGGTACCACAGCGGGCGCATGTCCAGCTGCCACGGAACGGCGACGTAGCCTTTGTCCGTCTTGAAGGGCTCGAGCACGCCCGGCAGGAAGTCGTCGAACTGGCCGTTCTTCTTCAGTGCGTCGATGACCTTGTCCGCGTAAGCGATCTGGCCCTGCTGCTCGAACTGGAAGGCCTGGAAACCGCCACCGGTGGACACCGCAGGCCCGGTCTTGGACGCGATGGCCGAGGAGAAGGTCTGGTAGAAGTTGTTCCACTGGATGATCTGGTAACTGGCCTTGCCGCTGCTGCCTGTGGGTACGTAGCTCTCTGCGATCTTCTTGGCGGCGTCGTTATAGGCCGGGGTGCCCCACGGCATGTCCCAGAACTTGATGGCGCCGCCAGTTGAGCTCGAGCTGGAGCCGCCTCCGCAAGCCGCGAGCAGGGGGACAGCCGCTGCTGCCGCCGTGAGGCCGAGGAAACCCCTGCGGGAGAAATTGCGGCTGGCTTCGGACTGAACATTCATGATGATTCCTTTCGGGACCGCTGCGTGGTCTGCGCGTTTGGTGCGGTCCGGCTCGTCGTCGAGAAGGCTAATGATTGCTTGGTGCTCTGTTTTGCTCGATTGTGCTGGTTGCGTAGTTGAGGAGCTTGGGTTCAGGTCAGGTGCGCGATGGATTCCGTCAGCCGCGCGAAGCCGGCCAGATCGGAGGGGAGAGTGCCGGCGTCGAGGTTTTCCTTGAGCCGGCGCCAAGTGGTCCGGTGGGCGGATTCGTAAAGGGTGGGCAGGAGGATTTCTCCTTGGGGTCCGGTGGCCCGGACCTCCGCCGGCCAGGCGGCAAGCGGCTCCGGAACCGTGATGCTGACACCGCCGTCGTCGGTGTACAGGCGGAAGTCGACGCCGGCGGGCCGGGAGTTGCTCAGCACGCCCTGGAGCGAAACCGGAGCTCCGTTGGGGAGCCGCCCGGAAGCCGTGTAGCCGTGCGTGCCGCGGCGCAGGAGGCGAAGCGCGTCCAGCTGACCAGTGACGCGCACGACGGCGGCGAGGTGCTCGGTGAGGAGCCCTTCCGGATCCGTGCCTGCCGCGGCCGTCGCGACCGAGTCCAGCATGGCGGCGCGGCCGGCTACCGAGCGGACGGCGTCTTCGGCTCCGGCGAGACCGGGGTTCGATGCCCAGCGCTGGTCCAGGACAATCGCGACGCCGGACACTTCAGCGGCGTCGAGCAGGGCGGCGGTGCTTTCCGGGACAGGATTGACGACGACGATGCCCGATGCCCCGCCGTCGATCGCCTTGATTGCCTCCGTGGTCCAGCCAGGACCGCCCTCGATGGCGGAGATCCGTGCGGCCTCCCCTGCTGCTACCGGGTCGAAGCTCGCCGGAAGCGAAGCGACCGCGAGTGCCACGGCGCCGCCCTCTTCGGCCTGCGGGGTGGAAGTGACCGTGTACTGGGTGCTCATGAGCGGGCTCCTGCGTGGCTGTTCGCGTGCTGGATATGCTCGGCTGCCGCCTCATCAACGGTGGCGTCGGCAATGGCTATCGCGAAGGTGAGGTCATTGATGAGGTTTTCGGCCGACGGCGGTTGCTTGGTTCCGAGGGCCAATTGGGCGAGTTCGCGCCACTCACCCTCATAGCCGTTGTGCTCGAACGGTCCGTACGTGGTGCTTGTGGTGCCGCGGGTGATGGTCGCGACGGCGGAACCCGCCTGCACGTAGGAAGGGGTGAAGTCCACGCGAAGGGCTGCGTCGTCCGAGATCGCTTCGAAGGTCCATTCCGGCTTCCATGTCTTGTTCATGGCTGCCCTGAGCTCGATAATCCGGTCTCCTGCACCCTCTTTTCCGGAACGAAGGGAAATCACGTAGCCGAAGGGGCGAACGTGGCGCGCCTGAAGGATTTCGAGGTCTTCGAAATCCGGGGTGAAGCGGCGGACGAGGGGAAGGTCGTGGATGGCGAGTCCCATGATGCCGCCGCGGAGGGCGTTCTTGATGACCTCGACGTCGCTGTAGTCAGGCGTGCCGCCGGCGGGCCGGGTGATGATTTCGGTGGCGAAGTCTTCGAAGCGGGCATTGGGCGGAAGGACGATGGAAGAACGGATGGTGTGGACGTTTTCGGGGAGATCGCCCCAGTTGGCTTCGGCTGCGAGCCAGCCTGGATCGAAGGTGTGCATGGCGCCCACGATGATCGGCACGCCGGTTTCCTCGCTGACCGCCGAAATCCGGGCCGCTTCCTCGCCGCTCATGGCGAAGGGCTTTTCGCAGAGGACGGCCTTCTTTCCCGCGCGACATGCGGCGATGACCTGGTCCGCGTGGAACTGGTGGGGGCTGCAGATGGCCACGATGTCGACGTCGGGATCGCCCAGGAGCGCGTCCATGCTGGTGCTGTAGTTGGCGCCGACGCGGGCTGCGACCGATTCGGCAACCGCGGAGTCGACGTCCATGATGTGGCGGACTTCCAGGATGTTCCGGAGCCGGGCGAGGGAAGGAAGGTGGATTGCTTGGGTGACCGGGCCGGCCCCAAGGATGCCGACGCCGAGGGGTCGGGGAGATCCTAACGGTGTTGCCTGTGACTGGCTGGACAAGATCAGTTACCTCTTCGTAAACGGAGTCTCTGGAGTTTCAGCGCGGCTTCGTGGGCTGCGTGGCGCTTCTCACAAACAACCTACGACGACTTTTGTCGATGAGCAAGCAAAAGTTGAAAAACCTTCGACAATCTTTTTGCTGCGTGACAGCCATAAGCAATCGTGCTATCACTGATGCATGACCTCAGCACCCGGAAAAGAGCCCGGCAAGGACGGTTCCGTACAGGACGCCGGAAGCCTTTCGCGTGCAGGAGATCTGTTTCAGCTTCTTCGCGACGGCCAGGCACGAACCCGGGCCGAACTCGCCCTCACTACCGGACTGGCCCGCTCCACGGTCGCCTCGCGCATCGACGCCCTCATGAACTCCGGACTCGTGGGCCCCGCCGGTGAGGCGAGTTCCAGTGGCGGCAGGCCGCCGTCGCGCTTTGCCTTCAACCCTGCGGCCCGGGTTGTCTTGGCGGTCGACGTCGGAGCGACGCACGTGATCGTCGCGGTCACCGATCTCGGCGGAACAGTCCTGGCCGAGCGCCGCCTCGCGCAGGAAGTCGCTGACGGTCCCGATGCGGTGCTCGGCAGGGTGGTCGCGGCGGGGCGGGAACTGCTCGCCGAAGCCGGCCGCAACCTTGAGGACCTCGCAGGGATCGGCATCGGACTGCCCGGCCCGGTGGAACACGATACGGGCCGGCCGGTCAAGCCTCCGATCATGCCCGGCTGGGACGGATTCGACGTGGTCCGTTACATGCAGCGCTCGCTGCCCGTTCCGGTCCTGGTGGACAACGACGTCAACATCATGGCCTTGGGCGAACGCACGGCGTTTTGGCCAGACCACGACAATTTGCTCTTCATCAAAATCGCCACGGGCATCGGCGCCGGCATCATCAGCAGCGGCGAGCTGCAGCGCGGCGCCAACGGCACTGCCGGGGACCTCGGCCATGTCCGGGTTCCCCGCGGCGACGACGTCCTCTGCCGTTGCGGGAACTACGGCTGCCTTGAAGCACTCGCCTCCGGGCCTGCCATCGCGCGCCAACTACAAGCCCAAGGACTCGCGGCGACCAACGGCGGCGAAGTGTTGCGACTCGTAGCCGAGGGAAACCTGCAGGCCATCCAAGCGCTCCGGCAGGCGGGGCGCGACGTCGGCGATGTCCTGGCAACTGTCGTCAATCTGCTTAACCCCTCCATGATCGTCATCGGCGGCAGCGTGGGGGAGGCCGGCGAGCACCTCGTGGCCGGCATCCGTGAAGTTGTCTATCGGCGCTCCCTTCCATTGGCCACCTCGCATCTGCGCATCGGCATCTCGATGGCTGGCGACCAGGCCGCGATCCTCGGTGCGAGCCAGATGGTCACCCAGCACGTTTTGTCTCCGGCAGTGATCGAAGCCACGCTCCAAGCAACGGGCTGACGAGCCACTATGGCGTTCTGCCGCGGCATGCCGTGATAGCAATGAAGGTGATGCCTACTTTCCCCGCCCTTCACTGCGCTCCATGACCGGCCAATTCCTTGCCAAAGTCCCACGCGGCTGGCTGATCCTCGCGTGCATCGGCCTCATCGCCCTCAACATGCGAGGACCTTTCGTCGCGGTGGCGCCGGTGGTGGATTCCCTGAAACGGGATCTAGGATTCTCGCCCGTCGAACTCGGGCTGCTGACGGGCATTCCCGTGCTCTGCTTCTCGCTCGCCGCGCCGCTGGCTTCGATGGCCGGACGCAGGCTCGGCGCCGAGTTCGCGGTGATGCTCACGCTGGCGGGTGTGCTGGCCGGCGTCGTGATCCGCTCCAGCGGCGGTGGTGTCCCGGTCATGGTGGGCACCGTCCTCATCGGCCTCGCCATCACTATCGGCAACATCGCAGTGCCACTCATCATCCGCCGGGACTTCGCGCCGCGACGCCAGGCAACCGCGATGGGTGTGTACACGGCGGCGCTGAACATCGGGTCCTTCCTGACTTCGGTGGCCACCGCCCCGCTCGCCGAACTCGTGGGCTGGCGGCTTGCCCTCGCGGCAAGTGCCCTCCTGGCCTTGGCGGCCATCCTGTTCTGGATCCCCACCGTCGGTGCCCGCAGCGCGTTCGTTCCGGCACCGGTTCCGGCCGCTCAGGGCTCGCGGTCCGGCAACGCCTCCGGGGTCGGCTGGCTGACCGTCGGCCTGACGCTCGGCTTCGCCGGCCAGGCATTTTCGTACTACGGCGTGACCGCGTGGCTTCCCAGTTTCCTGGCCGACGAGCTGGGCATGGGCACCGCACAAGCCGGCGCGGGATCGTCGATCTTCCAGATTTTCGCGATTGTGGGCGGGCTCGGTGTGCCGCTGCTTGCCCGTTTCGCCAGTACGACGGCGGTGGCGGCCACCTTGGGTGCGTTGTGGCTCACCGTGCCCCTGGGCTTGTTGCTGGCCCCGGGCTGGTGGTGGCTGTGGTCGTCCCTGGGCGGAGTCGCGCAGGGTGGCGGCATCACGGTCATCTTCATCGCGATCATCAAGTTCGCCCGCGACCAAGCCTCGGCAGGCAAGATGTCCGCCGTCGTGCAAGGGGTGGGTTACTGCTTCGCGGCCCTGGCTCCCACCATCATCGGCTACGTGCACGGCACCTCCGGCGGCTGGACCGTGCCGCTCCTGGTGATCCTTGGCTCGGTCGCCGCGTTCTGCGTCTGCACCACCCTCTCAGTGCGCTGGGTGGCCCGGCAACGCTAGGCGCGCGTCGCCGTCGTCGTCCCTTAACCCCGCGCGAGCTGGCAGCAGATGACGCTTCCCAAGCGTTTTGAGGTCATCTGCTGCCAGCTCGCGCGAGTGTTGGTGAGTCCGTCGCTGGGCTGCCTCCCCGACCATCGGGGTCACTTGTTGCGAAGAGTGCAGGCAGCCCAGCGGACGTGGGCCCACGCCGGCGAGGTTCGGGAGCCGGTGGGTGGGCCCACGCCGGCGAGGTTCGGGAGCCGGTGGGGATTAGGCGGCTACGAGTTCTTCCTTGGTCGCTTCCTCGCGGGCTTCGGTGAGGTAGCGGGCGTAGGCCGGGATGGTCAGGAAGGTGGGGAACTCCTCGGCCAGGGTGACTTCTTCGAAGATGCTGCGGGCATCGTTGAAGCGGTCGTCGTCGAAGCGTTCGAGGCGTGCGAACTCCTCGTCCAGCAGGTCGGTGACCCATTCGCGGGTGATGAGCTCACCGGTGTCGGTGATGGCGTGGGAGTAGATCCACTGCCACAGCTGCGAGCGGGAGATCTCGGCGGTGGCCGCGTCTTCCATGAGGTTGTGGATGGCCACGGCGCCGTTGCCGCGCAGCCAGGACTCGATGTAGCGGATGCCCACTTCGATGTTGTTCCGGATGCCGGTTTCGGTGATGGTGCCTGTGGTGGAGGCGATGTCGATCAGGGCGCGGTCGTCGGGGGTGACGTCCTCGCGTGAGCGGTCCAGTTGGTTCGGACGGTCGCCGAGTACGCCGTCGAACACTTCGCGGCAGACCGGAACCAGGTCCGGGTGGGCGACCCAGGAACCGTCGAAACCGTCGCCGGCTTCGCGGGTCTTGTCCGCGCGGACCTTTTCGAACGCTGCCGTGTTGGCGGCCTCGTCCTTGCGGTTGGGGACGGCTGCAGCCATGCCGCCGATCGCCATGGCTCCGCGGCGGTGGCAGGCCCGGACCAGTTGCTCGGTGTAGGAGCGCATGAACGGCTGGGTCATGGACACCTGGGCGCGGTCCGGCAACACGAAGCGGGGGCCGCGGGTGCGGAAATTCTTGATCACGGAGAAGATGTAGTCCCAGCGGCCTGCGTTCAGTCCCGAGGCGTGATCGCGCAGCTCGTAGAGGATCTCTTCCATTTCGAATGCCGCGGTGATGGTCTCGATCAGCACCGTGGCGCGGATGGTGCCCTGCGGGATGCCGAGCAGGTCCTGGGCCTGGATGAAGATGTCGTTCCAGAGGCGGGCCTCGAGGTGGTTCTCGATCTTGGGCAGGTAGAAGTACGGGCCCTTGCCCTGGGCGAGCAGGCGGCGTGCGTTGTGGAAGAAGAACAAGCCGAAGTCGACCACGCCGCCGGCGACGGGCTTCCCGTCGATGAGCATGTGCTTTTCCGGCAGGTGCCAGCCGCGGGGCCGGACCACGATGGTCGGCAGATCCTCGGCGGCACGGAGCTTGTATTCCTTGCTGCGGCCGTCGGAGGTTGACGTGAAGTCGATCCGGCGTTCCAGGGCATCGGTGAGGTTCAGCTGGCCCTGGATGACGTTGCGCCACGTGGGGGTGGAGGAGTCTTCCATGTCGGCCAGCCATACCTTCGCGCCCGAGTTCAGCGCATTGATGGTCATCTTGCGGTCAACCGGTCCGGTGATCTCCACGCGGCGGTCTTCCAGGCCCGGGGCCGGGGGAGCGACGCGCCAGTTCGGATCGTTGCGGATTTCCGCCGTCTCCGGGAGGAACCGCGGATCCTGTCCGCTCGCGATCTGGCCGCGGCGGGTGTGCCGCGCCTGCATGAGCTCCTGGCGGCGCTCCGCCGTCGCGCGGTGCAGGGTTGCCACGAACTCGAGGGCATCCGGGGTAAGAACCTCGTTCTGCCGGTGGATGGGCTGGGCGGTCAGCGTGATGCCGTTGATCGTGTAATTGTCAGTGAAGCTGTTCATCTCAATCTCTCCTCAGAGAAGCAAATGTTCGACGACGGGTGCTGGGTTCGGTGCGTGGCTTTGGCTGGGTGCTTGCGGTGGTTGCGTCCGGCCCTTCGGACCGGCACCGCTCTGCCTGCTATTCCCCACGTCCCGGTTTCGACCTCGCTGAGCGAGGACGGACCGGGACGCAGGGCCCCTTTTACGCAGGCTGCCGCGATACCGGCTCCTCCGGCCTGGTGCGCCAGTCGGCGAGCGCAGACGGCCGGGAAAGGTGATCCGGAAGGGTGCGTAAAAGGGGCCCTGTCCCCGTCCTGGGCCGAGCTTTGCGAGGCCATAGGACGGGGATGGGGAATAGCACGCGGAGGATTGCCTTTTTCGGCCCCAATAGCAGGCAGAGCATTGCCGGACCGTAGGCCGGAGCTACCGCAGGACGCGAGCCCCGCCGTCGAACGGGAAGTTTTAGTGGAACTGGCCTTCTTCGGTGGATCCCACCAGGGCCAGGGTGGATGCGTTCGGGTTGAGCGCAGTGGCTATGTCGTCGAAGTAGCCGGTGCCGACTTCGCGCTGGTGCTTGGTTGCGGTGTAGCCGCGGGACTCGGAGGCGAATTCCTTCTCCTGAAGTTCGACGTAGGCGCTCATGCCTTCACGGGCGTAGCCGTGGGCTAGGTCGAACATCGAGTAGTTCAGGGCGTGGAAGCCAGCCAGGGTGATGAACTGGAAGGTGAAGCCCATGGCGCCGAGTTCGCGCTGGAACTTGGCGATGGTGGCGTCGTCCAGGTGCTTGCGCCAGTTGAAGGACGGCGAGCAGTTGTAGGAGAGCATCTGGTCCGGGAAGTCGGCCTTGACGGACTCGGCGAACTTGCGGGCCAGTTCGAGGTCCGGGGTGCCCGTTTCCATCCAGATGAGGTCGGAGTACGGGGCGTAGGCCTTGGCGCGGGCGATGCAGGGTTCGATGCCGTTGCGGACTTTGTAGAAGCCCTCAGCGGTACGTTCGCCGGTGATGAATTCCTGGTCGCGCTCGTCGACGTCGGAGGTGATCAGGGTGGCTGCCTCCGCGTCGGTGCGGGCGATGATCACCGAAGGGGTGCCTGCGACGTCGGCCGCGAGGCGGGCGGCGTTCAGGGTCCGGACGTGCTGCTGGGTGGGGATGAGCACCTTGCCGCCGAGGTGGCCGCACTTCTTTTCGGACGCGAGCTGGTCTTCCCAGTGCACGCCCGAGGCGCCGGCCTGGATCATGGATTTCATGAGTTCGTAGGCGTTCAGCGGGCCGCCGAAACCGGCTTCGGCGTCGGCGACGATCGGGACCAGCCAGTCCTCGACGGTCTGGATGCCCTCGGAGAATTCGATCTGGTCGGCCCGGAGCAGGGCGTTGTTGATGCGGCGGACCACGGTGGGGACGGAGTTGGCCGGGTAGAGCGACTGGTCCGGGTAGGTGTGGCCGGAGTTGTTGGCGTCGGCGGCGACCTGCCAGCCGGAAAGGTAGATGGCCCGCAGCCCGGCCTTGACCTGCTGCACGGCCTGGTTGCCGGTCAATGCGCCGAGGGCGTTGGTGTACTTGCCTTCCTTGTGCTCTTCGGTGAGTTGCTTCCACAGCTTCTCGGAGCCGCGCTTGGCCAGGGTGTGTTCCTCGGAGACGCGGCCGCGGAGGCGGACGACGTCGGTGGCCGAGTAATCGCGGGTGACGCCTTCCCAACGCGGGTTGGCAGCCCATTCGAGCTCCAGTGCGGCGGCCTGCTCAGTTGCTATCTGCTGAGCGGCGGGCTGTCCTGGTTCAAATGCTGCGGTCATTGTCTGTCTCCTTTGACGCTACTTTGGCGTGTTGCTGTGTATGTAGCCCCGGCCGGTCTTCGCTGCGCCTTTGCAGTCCAGGCCGGCCGGGGTTTCCGTAGTTCTCACTTTTCAGTACTTCCAAGGGACTTGCTAGAGAAAAACCATGGAAAGAAATGCACTTCTTCGCGTATGCTCAAGAAATGTCACCTGTGAGCTGGAACCGCGAAGTATCGCCGCCGTCGTCATCTGCCGCTGACGCTGAACTGGACGTCATCAGCCTGGGCCGCCGCGTGCGGTACCTGCGCAAGCAGGCCGGACTGACCCTCGACGACGTGAGCGCCGCCGTCGGGACTGCCCCCAGCCAGCTGAGCCTCATTGAGAACGGCAAGCGCGAGCCCAAGCTGGGTTTATTGAAGCAACTCGCGGCCGCCTTGAATGTGGGCATCGACCAGTTGCTCGGAGCGGAACCGCCCAGCCGCCGCGCCGCCCTGGAAATCGAGCTGGAGCGGTACCAGCGCGGGCCCCTCTATGAGTCCCTGAACTTGCCGAAAATCCGTGTCAGCGCGCGGCTCCCGCTTGATGTGCTGGAGTCGCAGATTGGTCTCCTCCAGGAGCTTGAGCGCAGGCTCAATGAGCAAATCGCGACGCCGGAAGAAGCCCGGCGCGCGAACGGCGAACTACGTGCCATGATGCGCGAGCGCGGCAACTATTTTCCGGAGTACGAGGCCGAAGCGCAGAAGGTCCTCAAAGGCGTTGGATACACGACCGGTCCCCTGAGCCAGCACGTCATTGCGGACATCGCGGACCACCTCGGATTCACGCTTCACCACGTGGGCGACCTGCCCCATTCCACCCGTTCAGTGACCGATCTAAAGAATCACCGAATTTATCTCACGCAGAGCCAACGGCAGGACCACGATCCCCGTTCTGTCCTCCTGCAGGCCCTGGGCCACTACGTCCTGGGCCACGAGACGCCCAAGAACTACGGCGACTTCCTGGCGCAGCGCGTCGCGACCAACTACTTCGCCGCAGCGCTACTCCTGCCCGAACACGCCACCCTGGAATTCCTGCAAAAGGCGAAAGCCGCCAAGGAAATTGCCGTCGAGGATATCCGGGACGCCTTCGCCGTCTCCTACGAAACCGCGGCGCACCGCTTCACCAACCTCGCCACGAAGCACCTGGGCATCACTACCCACTTCCAGAAGACCCACCAGAGCGGCATCATCTACAAGGCCTACGAGAACGACGGCGTCGCCTTCCCTCAGGACCATACCGGCGCCATCGAGGGCCAGCCGGCGTGCAAAGCGTGGACGTCGCGTGCCGTCTTCGACGTTCCGGACAAGTTCAGCGCCTACAGCCAATATACGGACACCGTCTCCGGCACGTATTGGTGCACGGCCCGCACCGAGCGCTCTGCGGCGGGGGAATTTTCGCTGAGCATCGGCGTGCCGTACCAGCACGTGAAGTGGTTCCGCGGGAGGGAGACGACGGCGCGGGCTACCTCGACGTGTCCGGACCCGAATTGCTGCAAGCGGCCGCCGGCGTCGTTGGCTTCATCCTGGGCAGGAAACGCCTGGCCGTCCGCCCGCGCCCACTCGCACCTGTTGGCCGCCATGCCGCCGGGCGCGTTCCCCGGCGTCGATGAGACCGAGGTGTACGCGTTCCTGGAGGCGCACTCTGGGTAGTTTTTGTGCGCGGGCTTGGTGGACGTGTCACGCCACGCACCTTTTTGGATGCCCGTGGGTTGAACCACCCCGGAATTCCGCGGCTTGGCCCATGACACGGACCCAAAAACCCGTCCGGCGTGACGCCGACATCGCCAAGGGGCTACGAGTTGAGGACCGGATAGCTCAAGTGAGTGACGCCCACGCCCTCGACGACGGTCGGGTTGCCCAAAGTGACCGGCGCGTTCTCAATGCGATCGAAAAGCCGGATGCCGGATCCTAGCAGCAGCGGAACCAGGTCGACGCGAATCTCGTCGAGCAGGCCGGAGTCGAGGCACTGCCGAATGGTGTCCGGCCCGTGCATGCCGACGATCTTGTCGCCAGCCGCCGCCTTTGCCTGCCCGACAGCGCTTTCCAGTCCGTCGGTGACGAAATGCACCGCAGAGTCGGAGCGGGGCCACCCCTCGGGCATCTGGTGAGTGACGACATACGCGGGCACGCCGAACGGGTGCTGGCCGCCCCAGGCGTCAGCGCGGTCTGAGGTCCGTCGCCCGGTGAGCATCGCACCTACCTCGCCCATCAAGGCCCGTAGGTGTTCGGCGCTGGCTTCGGAAACATGGAACGTGAAGGCGGGGTTGAACGTGGGGACGTCGACGTCGCCTGCGAAGTACCAGTCGAAGACCTCGTCGACGCCATCCTCGAGGTCCGCCACGTAGCCGTCGAGGGACATCGACATGAACGCCACTACCTTGGTCATTACCTTTGCTCCTTCAGGTCAAACGGACATTGCCCAAGACAAAGCCGCATCGCGGCGAGGCTCGGATGGGTCTATCAGCCTGATTCTGTCTACGAGCTGGACGCGGTCGATGAGGGATGACTCGACGAGTGCCAGAACGAAGGCATGGTCCTTGGGGCGTGCCGCAATCAGCTTCGCCGCGCACAGATCGTAGGGATCGAGGCAAAGCCCGGTGCTGTTCCGTGTCCGCTCATTGCGCACACCGACAAGGCGGTACTCCCAGTCCTCCGGGAGCACAGCAGTCTCCCTTTCGGCCGCCTGGACATAGAAGCCGAACTCTTTGTGGAAAGGCGACCACTCCCCAAGCGCGGAATCGATGCTGTCCGCAAGCGTGCCGGCGTCGTCGTCGGAAAACGGGGCTACGTCGACGGCATCCGACATGGTGATTGCCGCAGGTAGCTGGTCCTCCGTGAACGATCCCAGAATTGACTGGCTACCGATCACGATCACCCGGTCGCCGTGGATGATATCCGTAGCGGCCCGGATGGCGTGCTCAAGCTCATCGCGGCGCATGGCTGTACCGTACCCCCGCACAGGCCGATTGTCAGTAGCCGCCCCGCTGTCGCTCGCGCTCAGCCAGCAGCGTCGCCACTTCTTCAATGAGCTCGTAAGGCATCGGCTTCCCCAGGGGGAACTTCAACGTGCCCTTGGCCGCCCGGAAAGGGGCGATTTCCCGCTCGAAGTCCTCGTCGCAGTCGGGCACTGGATAGACGGAAATATGGCGCTTCCACGCCGCGAAATACACCACGTAATGGCCGTCGAGGGTGATCGTGGGGATTCCGTAACTGATCCTGTCTCCGGCTCCGGGCACGGCCGCCAGGGTCCGCCGTCGGATCTCCTGAAGGATGGTTTGCACCTCGTCCGGCCGCGACGCGATGTATTCGTCCACCGAGTCAAAATGTTCCACCATACGCTTCCCCGCTCCGTTCCGTGCCCCGCCGTTCAGCCGGTCTTGGACCAAGCTTGCCTCAGCGCGCGCAGCACTGCCAGAGGGCGCCGTACAGGTTTGGGGCGACTCCGACGCCCGCTCACTTATATCGGGTTTTGGCGGCACGCCCGCTCACCTATATGGGGTTTTGGCGGCACGCTCGCTCACTTGATCTGATGGAGCGTTGTGGACGGTGGCGAGTTTTCCGGACAATTCTCGATTCCTCGATGCGAGAATAGGGAGGGCTCCGCGGTTCTGCAGGCGGGTCCACAACCAGTGCTAATACAGCGGGGCGCCGTGCTAACTCCGGCCGCCTGCGCGAACCACTACGAACGGACAAGCGATGACGTCAGCATCAGAATCCCAGACCCTGAATAAACCCGAGCCGCGCTTCGCGTCAATAGGCTCCCCATACTTTGGCATCATGTTGGCATGCATGGCCGTCGTGCTGATCCTGTCCAACATTGGCGCTGCCAAAGGCGTTGTCTTCGGTCCGATCATCACCGACGGCGGATTCTTCCTTTTTCCGCTTGCCTACATTCTTGGCGATGTGATGAGCGAGATTTATGGATTCAAGGTGGCCCGCAAAGCAATCATCACCTCGTTCGCACTGTCAGCATTCGCATCGCTCTGCTACTGGATCATCATCGCGTTGCCCGGTTTCAATGACGATTACGGCACTGCCAAGCAGGCCGCCATCGAGGGCGCACTGGGGCCGGTTCCTCAGATCGTCCTGGCTTCGCTTCTCGCGTTCCTGGCCGGCCAGACCATCAACTCCCTGATCCTGGTCAAGATGAAAGCCCGTTCGGGTGAGAGAACCCTCTGGGCTCGACTCATGGGTTCATCCGGGGTGGGCGAATTCGTGGACACGCTCATCTTCTGCAGCATCGCGGCCTCGGTCATCGGCATTACGGACTTCGGAAGCTTCGTCAATTACGTGCTGGTTGGCTTTGTGTACAAGGTCGGTGTCCAATACATCCTCGTGCCCGTGACGTCCTTGGTCATTGGCTGGATCAAGAAGCGCGAGCCCAGCTACTGGGTGTGAGCGGGCGTTGGCCCGGGACGGCGTTTATGTGAGCGGGCGTCCGGCCGGGACGGCGTTTATGTGAGCGGGCGTTGGCCCGGGACGCGATATATGTGAGCGGGCGTCGTCGGCTCAGGGGAACCGCAGGGAAGTCCGGTAGTTTCAGAGGATGAAGCTGGGAAACGCCGTGCTGACGGCCGAGAATCTTGTTGCAGGCTACGGCGAGCATGCAGTGTGTGGGCCCCTCGACGTCGAGGTTTTTTCCGGGCAGGTGCTCGGGATGGTGGGCGAAAACGGGGCCGGCAAGTCCACTCTGCTGCGCACGATGATAGGCGCCCAGGCCGCCATTGAGGGCGATGCCCACGTTCTTGGTTTGATGCCGGACGACCGCTCGGCCCTCTTTCGCAGCAAGGTCTCGGTGCTGCTGGATGAGGATGCCTACTTCGATTCACTCACGGTCCGTGAGCACCTTTCCTTGGTGGCCCGGGGGCATGGCCTCGCCAACCCCGATGCGGCTGTGGAAGGAGAGATCGACTTCTTCGAGCTCCAAACGGTGGCCGATGCGTTTCCCGATCAGCTTTCCTCGGGACAGCGCCGCAAGCTCCTCCTGGCCTCGGCGTTCATCCGACCCTTCGAATTGCTGGTCCTGGACGAACCCGAGCAGCGGCTCGATACCCGCATGCGCGGCCTGCTCGCGCAGCGGATCGCCCGGACTGCCAAGAAGAGTGCCGCCGTCGTCATGGTCACGCACGACGCGGACGTCGCCCAAGCAGCGTGTACCCGGGCGGTAATAGTCGACGACGGCGGTGCGCGCGTGGTTAGTACCGACGAGGCCGTGGCGAGGATTCGCCGGTGAGCATGTCCACTGCTGCCGTAGCGCATCCGGAGTTCGTGGACTTCGACCCCGAGCGTGCCACACGCAAGGTCATTCGCCCGCGCGGCCAGTCCTTGCTCTCCAGGCTCAACGAGCTGTACATCCAGTTCCTGACGTTCGGCGTCGGCCTGATCTACGCGACAGGACTCCTCAATGGGCTCACAGCCGCAGCGGAGCATGGCTTCGGCGGCCACCTGATTTCGGCCGGCTACGGTGTCGTCCCGGTTGAATACGGTCTAGTGGCCGGGTTCGGGCTCCTGGGCTTGGCGGCCTTTTGGGTGTCGGGCAGGCTCGGGCCGCTGGCTATCACGGCGAATCAGCGGCACTGGTGGTACTCGCTAGCTATCAACCGCGAGCCGCTTCTAGCCCGGGGCTTGCGCCGCGCGGTCTGGGCTTCCGCCGTCGTCGGGGCCCTCACCACGATTCCGGTGGCAGTCATCAGCGGTTCGAACGCGGTGGTGTTTGCCGGGCGGGTCCTGGCAGGGGCACTGACCGGCGCGGCTATTCTCGCGCTGGCCGCGTTCGCCCAGACGCGGATGGCAGCGCCGGGCCGGCTGGAGACGCCCGCCCAGCGTCCAGCTCGGCAGCAAGGCCGGGCAACCTCGTGGCTGTTGGCGGCTGCTTCGGCGGTGCTCGGCGCGATGCTGTTCGGGACGCTGCAGGGCAACTGGATCTTCGCCATCGCCCCTGCTGTCGCTTTGGTTGCCGCAGCCCTTGGCATGCGAAACAAGCTCTCCAGCGTCCACACCACATCACTGCTCAAGGCAGGGTCCGCGAGGGGACATGTCCAGGCTGCGCTGACGCTGATGGACACCGGGGAGCTTAGTGCCTCGCTTTCCAGCGGCGGCAAACGGAGCAGGGTGAAGCTCCCGGGCACCCCCCGCACCGCAGCGGGCGCGCTCTTCCACGCGGAGGCAACCGTGCTCGCCCGGCAACCCGGCCGGCTGTGGCGCTGGGGCCTGGGTCTCGCCGTCGTTCCCTTGACCGGGCTGGTCCGGACGTTCGATTCACCTATCATCCTGCTTCCCGTGCTGCTTGCCGCGGCGATCTTCTCTTCCACAGCGGCGGCCGGGCCGCTCTGGCAGTTGCGCATGGCCCCCAGCCTCGACGCCCTCCTTCCGATTTCCAGGACAGCCTCGCGCTGGGTCCACGTCGCGCTGCCGGTCATTCTGATGGGGTTGTGGACGACGGCGGCTGCCGGATTCTTCGTGCTGGCGGGCGGATTCCGGGTGGAGCTCCTCGTCCTGGGTGCGGCGGCGGGCGGCGGTTTGGGCGCGGGGATGCTGCGACGAGCCTTCCGGCAGCAGGAAGACCTTACCAAGCTGGTGTACCTGATGCAGCTTGGACGTAGCGGACCCGCCATGCTGGGAACCAGGATCCGAGGCTACGTATTGTGCCTCTTCGCCCTGGTGCCTTTGGCCTTGGGCATGCTGTTCAACGCCCCGGAACTGCTGGTGACGCCCGCCGTCGTGCTCAATGTGGTGCTCCTGGTGATCGGCGTGACGACGGCGGACCGCCCCTGAGGAGGCTCCCCGGCGCGAGCTCGCCGGAACGGTGCCGGCTCGCCGGAGAGTTTCGGCGACCCGGGCGCGTTCCGGCGATCTCGACGGCGGCGGGCTGGTTTCCACTCCACGCGGACGAAGCGCCAGCCGTCCTCGCTAAGGGCTTTCTCCCGGCGCCGCTCCTCGAAAATCACCTCGGCTGTTGGCTTGAAATCGAAGTATTTGATCTCGCCATCGAATTCCAACGCGACCTTTGCCTCCCGTCAGGCAAGTCGAGCCGATGCCGACCAGCCCGGCTGTGCACCTCCAACTCGACGGAGGGAAGCTACGAGTAGTACCGCCCCAAGGTGTCGGCCTTGAACTCGAAGAAGTCCCCGGATTCGATGGCCAAGCGGGCGTCGTCCACCATCTTCACCACGAAGCGCTCGTTGTGGATGGAGATGAGCGTGGCCGAGACCATCTCGTGGGCCTTGTACAGGTGGTGGATGTACGCCCGCGAATAGTTGGCGCAGGTGTAGCAATCGCAACCATCCTGCAAGGGTCCGAAATCCGATTTGTAGCGTGCCCCGGACAAGTTGAACCGGCCGGACGGGGTGTAGAACGCCGAGTTGCGGGCCACCCGGGTGGGGGAGACGCAATCAAAGGTGTCAGCGCCGTTTTCGATGGCCGTGAAGATGTCGTCCGGCTCGGATATCCCCAGGAGGTGCCGTGGTTTGTTCTCGGGAAGTTCCTCGTTGCACCAACGCACAATGGTGCCGAGGTTTTCCTTTTCCAAGGCGCCGCCAATACCGAAACCGTCAAAGGGCATCCCGCCCAGGTCGCGGCAGGCCTTGCGGCGAAGGTCCTCGTACTGCGCCCCCTGGATGACGCCGAACAGAGCTTGGTACGGCTTCCCTACCCGGGAAGCTGTCAGCCGCTCATGCTCAACCACACAGCGCTCGGCCCAGCGACGCGTCCGCTCCAGGGATTCCTCCTGGTAGCCCCGGGAGTTCTGCAGGGTGGTCAGCTCGTCGAAGGCGAACATGATGTCGGCGCCGATCTGGTGCTGCACCCGCATCGAGATTTCCGGCGAGAAGCGGTGCCGGTCCCCGTTCAGGTGCGACTTGAACCAGACGCCGTCCTCGTCCACACGCGCCAGCCGCTCCTTGCCCGGGGCTACAGCGTCGTCAGGCCCGGACGCATCCACGGAGGTCATGTCGATGACCTTCTTGAACCCCGAGCCGAGGCTCATCACCTGGAATCCACCAGAGTCCGTGAACGTCGGCCCGTCCCAGTTCATGAACGCGCCGAGTCCTCCGGCCGCGTCCAGAATCTCCGGTCCAGGCTGCAGATATAGGTGGTAGGCGTTGGCCAGCAAAGCCTGCGCGCCGAGCTCCTTCATGGATTCGGGCAGCACGGCTTTGACCGTGGCTTTGGTCCCGACGGCGATGAACGCGGGCGTCTGGATCTGGCCGTGCGGTGTGGTGATGGTTCCGGTGCGGCCCAGGAACTCCCCGCGCTTGCCGCCGCCGTGCCGGCTGCCGCCGTCGGCGTTCAAAAGGCCCGACGACGGCGGGCGCGTTTCGCTGAGCCGCGCACCTACCTCGAAGGAAAATGCGGACTGCCGGGCAGCCCCGAGCGCGGAAGGATCGGACTTGGAGTTAGACCCGGAAGCAGGCAGTGAAGGATCGGCTGGCACCGTTACAGTCTGCCAGCCCCGGAGCGTGAATCGTCAGTGCGAATGCACCTCTGTGGGGTAGTTCTCAGCCTTCCAGCCGTCCCAGTGGGAGCGGATCGAGTCCAGGCTGGCCGCGCCCAGGTCGTAGGTCGAAGCGATCACGATAGTGCCGCCGTCGGGCCTCTTCTCCGGAATCACCGGCTGGTCAGCCACAATCAGCAGCCCGTCCCCGTGTTCCGCATAACTGTGCACGGTGAGGCCCACTTGGTGGTTGCTCCGGAACCAGACCCTGCCGGAGACGGCCTCGCCTGTGGGCAACGTGAGCGAGTACTCCTCCCCGTGAGCGGGGACGTCGGCCAGGCCGAGTTTCTGGATCCCGGATCCGCTACCGCCGGGCAGGGAGACAAAATGCGTGCGCCGGTGCCCGTGTGGGTGGCGTTCCAGGGCGAACCGGAGTTGGTGCAGGAAGGTCAGCCAGCCTTGCGTGATGTCCTCGTCCCACGCCGCCCATTCGGAATCGTGGTCCAAGGCGGCCCGCGTCACGCGGACTTCGGTGCCTCCGCTGACCGGGGTGAGCTCGAAGACGTCCCCGCCGTTCACAGTGAGGCTTGTGTGGTCGGGAGCCTCGACCACGTCGGTGCTGAAGTAGATTTGCTTGATTTCGTCGCCAAGCTCATCGGCCTCCCAGCCGTGCCACTGGGCCACGAGCGACGGTTCGCGCAGCGAAGTCCAAACTTGCTGCGCGTCGGCATTAACAACAACGCTCAGATTGTTCGTCATGGCCCGAATCTACCGCCGTTGGAGCGAACGCGACAGGTCTTGCGGAATCCTCCGATAGCGCCTAAGCCCGCACGGCCTCGAGTTCGTTCGCGATCCGGTGATCGAGTTCACCCACGCCAAGGGTGTTCGAGCCGCCGTGCGAGCGCAGGAACAGCAGTGCTTCCAGCCGGAGCAGCCGCCATTCACGCTCGGCATCGCGGTTGCCGTTGTCGATGGAGCGGAAGATTTCCTTGTCGTACAGGTTCGGTTCGTTGAGCCCGCGCTGCCGGACCTTGGCGGCGATCCGGGCCTTGAACGGGTCTGTCTCCACGGTGTCCGGCGCTTGCAGGAGTTGATCGTAGACTTCCCCGCGTTCCGTTTGGCCGAGCTCACGGCAAATGAAGCTGGAAAGTGCGAGGGATCGTTCAACCGACATCCACCGGTCGCGGTTTCCGTCGTAGGGGAGCACATTGAGAATGTCGGCCACCGCGAGGGCATGGTCCGGATCCCGCAGCTCGATGAAAAGATCGTGGGCCAGGTCGCTCAGATCCCGCAGGCAGCTTCCCGACTTCGTGTTGATGCCTTTCACGAGGCGTTCACTCAACACCGCGACGCCGTTCCTGCCGGGGTGCGCTTCGGCAGCGGCGGCGACGACGTCCTCGGGCGAATCTGTCGGTTCGGGAATGAGCGCGAGCCGCGCGGGATCCGGCGCAGCCGAGGGCACAAGAGATCCGCTGACAGTCGGTGCCACCGTGGGCAAAGGAGGTACGACGACGGCGGGAATGGCTTCCGCGGGCGAGTCGCCGTCATCGGAGGTACCGCCGTCGGAGGTACCGACCTCGGGCTCGTCACCGCCGTCGGCCGCGTCGCCGGGATCCGGCTCCGACGGCGGAACTGGATCGTCCTCCGCCAGCGTGTCGACGTCGTCGGGAATGACAGCCGCTTCGCCCACCGGAACGCTGGACCCGATAGCGATCCGCACGTTCCCGCCGTCGAGCGTGGTCACCAGGATGAGTGCGGGCGCGCCAAAGTCGTCGTGTTCGAGCTCGATGTGCGTGATTTCCTCCGCGGGACCATCCCCAGGGAGGAACAGGTAGTCCCCGATTTGCAGGGCCCCAGCCTGCTTTTCACGGTACTGCTGGTCGGCTGGGCTGTGAGTCATCGGAAGTCCTTTGGTTCTCTTGGGGTCCGCCCAACAGTCTATAAAACCTCACCGAGCAAATCGGGGAGGCGGCTACTGACCGCGCTGGCTACTGGCCGACGCCGGCGAAAGCCAGAGCCTGGCGGACCAGATTGCCGCGGCCGCCGCTGAATTCCTGCTGCACGTCGTCGCTGAGGATTTCCTGAGGAGTCATCCACGTCAGCTCGAGGGCGTCCTGGCGCGGTTCGCACTCGCCCGTGACGGGGATGACGTAGACGAGGGATACGGCGTGTTGGCGGTCGTCCGTGAAGCCGGTCTGCGACGGCGCCGGAAAGTACTCGGCCACCGTGAACGGCACGGGACTCACGGGCAGTTGGGGGAAGGCCAACGGGCCGAGGTCCTTTTCCATGTGCCGCAGCAGCGCGGCCCGGATGGTTTCGCGGTACAGCACGCGGCCGGACACGAAGGAACGGACCATGGTGCCGTCGGCATCGCCCTGCAGGAGGGTACCCACCTCGTTGACGAATCCGAGCGGATCCAGACGCACGGGAACCGCCTCCACGTAAACCATGGGGAGGCGGCCGCGGGCTTCGAAGAGGTCTTCATCGGAAAGCCAGCCGGAGTACGGGTCAGGGGTACGAACACTCATGGTTAAGTTCTACCTCATCCCATGCCGTTCCATGCCGTACGAATCAGAGAGCCAGGATTGCGTCGAGCCCAAGATCCGGAACGCTCGCTCACTTATGTCGTCCAATCCGGCGACGCTCGCTCACGTTTGTGGCCAAAATCGGGATCCCTCGTGCAGATGAGGTGAGCGAGGGTTGGGGGAAGGACCGATTGAGGTGAGCGAGCGTTGGGGAAAGGACCGATTTAGGTGAGCGAGGGTTGAGGGAAGGACCGATTTAGGTGAGCGAGCGTTGGGGAAAGGACCGACTTAGGTGAGCGAGCGTTGGGCTATGCAGGCCCCGCCACGCTGATCGTCCCGCCGCGCGGGGCCTCGGTCGTGAGAAGCGAGCCGGTCCGGGCGGCGGCGAGTCCGGCGACGGCGAGCCGGGCCTCCAGAGCTGCGAGGTCGCCGTCGTACTCGAAAGCGAGGCCTCCCGCAGCCGTCTGCGGAGACTCCCGGACCAAAAGGATGCCGCCGTTCTTCGTGCTGAAATCCGCGAAGTCCCCGGACGCACGCCGCGACCGCGCGCCGATGTTGCGCAACTCCTGCGCGGCCGCCGGCACATCCGGCGTGAGCCATGTCCCGACGACGGCGAGCCTCGGATCCGCTTCGGGGCTGGTCGTGCGGCTGCTCGCCTTATCGGCAAGGAACGTGAAGCCGTCCCGGGCGGTAATGCGCACGGCCTGCCCGTGATCGGCATCGAAGAGTTCGGCACGGGTTCCGTCCGCCACGGTGCGTCGGGCGAACTCGGCCAAATCCCCGACCTCGACGCCGAATACGGCAGTGCCGTCGTCGGGCGAGTCAGTGGCTGTACGGTGCAAGGCCACTCGGCCCGAGCCGGCGTCGAACTCCACCCAATCGCCGTGGTCCTCGATGCACACAAGGCCTAGCGTCGTAAGAAGGTGCTTCCAAGCGGCGACGTCGGACGTGAACTGGATGGGGCGGACGCGCAACATGGATACTCCGCAGAAGTCAGTGGGCTTTCGCCACAGCCTAGCTGGCACCAGAATGGGGCCATGGCTGTAGAACTTGAAGAACTGATCGTCAAAGACGCTGCCGAATGGCGTTCCTGGCTCGAAATGAACGGCGCCGATAGCCCTGGCGTGTGGCTCGTGCTGCACAAGAAGGGCGGCAACGTGACGGAACTGGATTACGCCGCTGCCTTGGACGAGGCCCTTTGTTTCGGTTGGATCGACGGCCAGGGCAGAAGACGCGACGACGAAAGCGTCTTCCAGCGCATGACCCGCCGAGGCCCCAAAAGCCCATGGTCCAAACGGAACGTCGGGCACATTGCCCGTTTGGAAACCGAAGGCAAGATGACCCCGGCCGGATGGGCCGCCGTCGACAGCGCCAAGGCGGACGGGCGTTGGGAAGCTGCCTACGTGGGCCAAGCCGACGCGGAAGTTCCGGAGGACCTCGCTGCAGCCATCGCCGCCGTTCCCGAAGCCCAGGCGATGTTCGACGTGCTGACGTCGGTCAATCGCTACGCTCTGATCTACCGGACCAATTCGGTGAAGAAGGCGGACACGCGGGCCAGGAAGATCGCTGGCTTTGTCGAGATGTTGGCGCGGCAGGAAACCCCGCACCCGCAGAGGAAAAAGCCGGTGCCTGTGGTGGGGGAGTAGCCTTACTCGGGCTTCTCCTGAGACAGCGCAATGATCCACTCAGGGGTGTCCTCGCCCAGTCGCTTGTCGAGCGTGACCCTGGCCTTGGCTGCGGCGATCTGTACCTTGCGGTCCTCGGGGCTCACCGTCGCGGGACGCTGCGACGTGGCAACAACGTGGTTTTCAGATGGGTGATCGGCCTTACGACGGGTTGCTGGCTTAGCCATGTTCATCGTCAACCTCCTGCCTGCCCTTGCTGCCGTTTATGTCCCCTCCATTGTCGCCTGCGTTGTCACCTTCGTCCACCCGAATGAGCTCTGCCCGCACCGTGCCAGGGACTCCCAAGACATCGTGGGCGTCCATCCTTCGAGCTTTGTCAGCGGCCTCTAATGCGTCCTCGGTGCCGATTTTGAGGAGTGCGAGCTCTTCAGATGACGCTAGTTCGCTTCGGCCCAGCAGATCGATGGCTTTTTGGCCCATTTCCGCCTCAGAGCGGCTGCGGGACAGGGATGCGTCCAGTGCCCATTGAGCCCGGCGCCACCACTCGGACCTATCGTCTGCCCGCGCCTTCTGCCTCAAGGACAGGAGGCCGACGACCGCGGCAACGATGGCCGCTGCAAGAACAGCGAGTGGGCTCAGCGCGCTGAGGATCTGCCACCATTCCGGCGGCGCGGCGACCACGGTGACAGGCAATGGACTCGGGGACGGGTTCACAGCTCCAGACTAGGCCTCGGCACCGACAAGGTGCCGGACGCGCGCGGCGGCTTCCAGCACCATCCACGCCTGCAGTTGGGTGGAGAGTTCGACGGCGGTGTCCGCCGGGTAGGTTTCGGCGGCCGGACGCTGTGGTTCGGTCGAGAAGATGAGCCAGCCGTCGTCGTCGTACCTTCCGTAAGTCCCGTGGGCAGCGTCGGTCCGCACAGTCCGCCCCGCCCACAGCGCCTCCGCGGTGTCGAGCACTAATTGGCCGGCGGTAGCGCGGCTGGGTGCGGGCAAACGAACGTCCCCGGCGGCGAGGGCCAGGTAACGGACGAGGATTCCGGTGAAGAGTCCGCCGTCGCCGGTGCCTTCGCTGCGAAGAACGTGCCTCCCCTGAGTGTCAGGCCCACAGATCGTCAGATGTTCGGCGACGGAGGCCACCAAGGCGGCCGCACGTGCCAGGTTCGCATCCCCACCCAACTCCAACAAGGCGCCGAGTACAGGGCCCTGGTTGTAGGTGTAGACCTCTTCGGCGAGGACGAGCTTGCCTTCCCTGATCCAGGCGCCGTCGAGGTACAGGCCGCGGGCGGGTTCGAAGAGCGTGGCGTCGAGCCAGTCCACAAGCCCTTGTGCCCGCTCCGGCTTGCCGGTCCGGGCGAAGTGCAGGGCCACCGGCGCCGTGGCCGGGGTGTTCTTGAAGTCGCGTGTGGTGCTCCAGAAGGTGCCGCCGCCCATGTCGTCGGTGGAGGCCGATTCGAACTGCGGAGAGAGGCTTTCCTGCAAGCGGGCGTTGCGCCGTCGGCCGGGCTGGTGCGCTCTTTCGGCCAAGGCGTCCAAGCGCAAGGTGGCGAGGGCGAGCCATGCCATGTCGTCGTAGTAGCTGTTCACGTAGCGAAGGACATTGCGCAAGCGGATGGTGGTGACCAGGCGTGAAGCGAGCCGGCCAGCGCTCGGGCGATCACCACCGTCGAACCTTGATCCCGAGGCCAGTTCGCGAAACCCGGCGTCCACCAGACAATCGACGTAGTGCGCCTGCCACCAGTAGTTCCATGGTTGCCCCGGAAAACGGCTGGAGGGCCGGACCGGCGCGGCGAGGTGGGTTCCGGGAAGGAGGAGGAGAGGCCGTCCGAAATGCCGGGTCACCGAACGTGCGGCGTCGTCGGCACGCGCGGCCCAATCCGGTGTTCCGGAGGTGCCCTGCGAGGTGTCGGGGACGGACATGGTGACAGCCTAACGCTGCGCGCTTGGCCGCAGGCCCCTCCCCAGTGCACAATCAAAGTGATTCAGTTAACATTCATTAACGGATTTTAGTTCTGCATCAAGGAGGATGGATGGACATCAAGGGCGCAGTTGCGTTGATAACCGGCGGGGCTTCGGGACTGGGGGCCGCAACCGCAAGGCGATTGCTCGACGCCGGAGCGTCGGTGGTGCTGCTTGACCTCCGCTCCTCTCCCGGCGAGGCTCTCGCCAGCGAACTCAACGCCTCGGGAGCCGACGGCAGGGCCGTGTTCGTCCCCGCCGACGTCACCAACGAAGAACAAGTGCAGGATGCCGTCGACGCTGCCGTCGCGCTGGGTCCGCTCCGGATCGTGGTCAACTGCGCTGGCGTCGCAACCCCGGGCAAGGTGCTTGGCAAGGACGGCGTGCTGCCGCTGGAGAACTTCAACAGGGTCATCCAGATCAACCTCGTGGGCACCTTCAACGTGATCCGCCTGGCTGCCGCAGCGATGGCCCGGAACGAACCTGCCTTTACCGAACTCGGTGGCGCGGAATGCGGCGTCATCATCAACACGGCCTCCGTGGCGGCTTTCGACGGCCAGATCGGGCAGCCTGCGTATGCCGCGTCCAAGGGAGCCGTGGCCGCGATGACGTTGCCCCTGGCCCGTGAATTTGCGCGCTCGCTGGTCCGGGTCATGGCCATTGCGCCGGGCATCTTCGAAACCCCCATGCTGGCAGGCCTGCCCCAGGACGCGCAGCTCTCCCTTGGCCAGCAGGTACCGCACCCCGCACGTCTTGGCCGTCCCGCCGAGTATGCCAACCTCGTGGCGCACATCGTGGAAAACGCCATGCTCAACGGCGAAACCATCCGCCTCGACGGCGCCATCCGGATGGCACCGAAGTGAGCCAGGCGCACAGGGTGGCGGCCGCCGTCGAACACTCGGCCGGTTCCCTGCCTGATTCTTTGCCGGGGGCCGATTTTTTCGATTTCGAATCGCTCCTCAGCGTCCAGGAACAGCGCAAGCTCAACGAGCTCCGGGAATTCCTGGCCACGGAAATCGCCCCGTATGCCAAGGATTGGTGGGACAAGGCTGAGTTCCCGGCGCACATCCTGCCCAAGCTCGCGGCCCTTCGCCTAAGCACCCCCACGCACCGCGGTTACAGCAACCTCTTCGCCGGGTTGGTGATCGCGGAAATGACCCGCGTTGACACCTCCATCGCCACGTTCTTCATGGTCCACCACGACCTTTTCATCGAGGCGCTCTACGAGTTCGGTTCCAAGGACCAGCAGGACCGCTACCTGGACGACGCCTCCAATCTGCGGACCACCGGAGCGTTTGCGCTTACAGAACCGGATCACGGTTCCGACGTAGCCGGTGGCCTGCAGACGGTGGCCCGCCGGGTCACCGGGGGAGCCGACGACGACGGCGGCGACTACTGGGTGCTGAACGGCGCCAAGCGCTGGATCGGCAACGGGACGTTCTGCGATCACATGCTGGTCTGGGCCCGGGACGAAGCTGACGGCGCCGTCCGAGGCTTCATCGTGGGTGCCACGCTGCCCGGGGTGACACGGACCAAGATCGAAAACAAGATCGCCCTGCGCACCGTGCAAAACGCCGACATTGTCCTCAAAGACGTCCGGATTGCCGAGGCGGATCGCTTTTCCGGGATCAACAGTTTCGCCGACACCAACCACCTGCTGAGAGGGTCCAGGCTCATGGTGGCCTGGCAGGCCGTGGGGCAGCAGTTGGCGGCGTTCGACGTCGCCAGGAAGTACGCGCTCGAACGCCAGCAGTTCGGCCGACCGCTGGCGAAGTTCCAGCTCATCCAGCAGCAATTGGTGGACATGCTCGGAAATGCCGTGGCCAGCATGGGCATGATGGTGCGGATCGCCCAGCTGCAGGAGGATATCTACACGGACAGCAAGGGAGTGCGCCACGGCGGAGCCCAAATGGCCCAGGTGGCCCTGGCCAAGGCGTACTGCAGCGCCCGGATGCGCGAAACTGTGGCGATGGGCCGGTCCATCCTGGGCGGGAACGGCATCGTGACCGATTATCGTATGGCCAAGATCTTTGCCGATGCCGAGGCGATCTACACCTACGAAGGATCGTTCGAGATCAACTCGCTTATCGTGGGCCGGGCAGTGACAGGGGTTTCCGCGATCGTTTGAGGCGGCGCGCCATTCCGGGGCTTGTTTCCCAGACCGGAGCTTGAAGCGCGGTGATGGGAAACAAGCCCCGGTTTTGAGCCTGAGGCCTCAGCCCCCGGACAATTGGTCCTCCAGCCCGGACAATTGGTCCTCCAGATTGAAGATTTCCGTGAGTTGCACGAAGCCTTGGTCCGGCGCCCGTTCGTCGTCTTCGAACAGGAGCGCCATGTCCGCTTGCCAGCGGGCATTCACATCGGTCAGGGCCATGCGGGCTCGTGCCGTGTCGAAATCGTCGCATTCCACGTATCCCACCAGCAGCCCGTCGTCGGCAAGGAACAACGAATAGTTGTTCCAGCCGGCCACCTTGAGTTCACGGAGCATCTCCGGCCACACGGCCGCATGACGGCGCCGGTACTCGGGAATCTGGCTGGGTTTGACCGAGGAACGGAAGCAGACGCGCATGTGGATTCTCCTATCTTCCTGAATCGTTTCATTCGATGACCGCGAATCACTGCATTAATCGTGCAGCTTACCGGGCGCCGCTCCGGAGCTGGCGGTACTCCTCGCGGGCAACCGGCGTCGCGTTCGGGGTGCCCAGCTGATTGAGGGGGATACGATAGGTTTCCCGGGCCGACCAGGCAGCCACGGCGCCGATGACACAGATTCCGAAGCAGATGGACCCGATGATGAGCGGGACATTCGCCGATCCCGGCGGGGCGATTGCCGTGAAGATGCTCGGAAGGAATGCGGTGATGACGAGGCCGATGTTCTGCGAGATCGCGAATCCCGTGACGCGGGTGCGGGCCGGGAAGAGCTCCTGGAAGAAGCTGGCGAATGTTGCATTCCAGACCTGGTACAGCGTGCCCCACATGATGATCGAGAGGATGATCGTGAGCAGTACGTTGTTCTGGCTCACCGCGTACAGGTAGGCGTAGGCCAGCACACCGGAGCTCAACGAGCCGAAGATCATCAACGGCCGGCGGCCGAACCGATCCGACAGATCTCCGAACAAGGGGATGAGGGCGAGTGCGACGACGTTGGCCAAGACCGGGATCCAGAGGTAGACAGTAGTACTCATCCCGACGCCGTAACCCGGCTGGGTGGCGTACGCCGCACCGAAGACTGCGACGGTGACGCCGACGACGTTGACCAAGGTCATGCAGACTGCCCGGACCACGTCCAGGCCGCTTTCCCGCAGAACGCGGACGATCGGCATCTTCGGGATCTCCTGGTGCGCCTTTTCCTCAGTAAAAGTGGGTGTTTCTTCGACCCGGCGGCGGATCATGTATCCGGCGAACACCACGAGGGCGCTGAGGAGGAACGGAATGCGCCAGCCCCAGGATTTGAACGCTTCATTGGAGAGCACGGCGGAAAGCGGGAGGAAGACGGCCGCGGCAATGATCTGTCCGGCCTGGGTGCCTTGGAGCGCGAAGCTTGCGTAGAAGCCCCGACGACCGAAGGGCGCGTGCTCCACGATCATGGCGCTGGCGCCGCTCAGCTCGCCGGCCACCGCGAAGCCCTGGATGAGCCGGACTGCAACCAGGAGGACGGGTGCCAGAAGTCCGACCTGGCCATAAGTCGGCAACAAAGCGACGGCGAAGGTCGACGCGCCCATCATCAACATGGCGAGGACCAGGACGTTCTTCCGGCCGTGCTTGTCGCCCCATTGTCCGAGGACGAAGGCACCAATCGGGCGAGCCACGTAGCCCACGGCGTATGTGCCGAGCGAAGCGATCAGTGCAACGGTCGGGTTTCCCGCGGGGAAAAAGACGCCCGGGAAAACGAGCGCCGCGGCCTGCGCGTAGATGAACCAGTCGTAGTACTCAAGGGCGCTGCCGATCCAGCCGCTGGCTGCCGCTTTCCTCGTAGTGCTGGACGGTCGCGGTCCGGTTGAACTTCGCTGCCTGCTCGCGTCGATCTTCATATTGTCCTCCTTTGGACAAGTCGTTGGGGCCACTGGAAGGGCCTTCCCGTCTTTGGGTCTGGGTTCCAGTAGGAGGGCGGCGCCATCGCAAGAATCGGACTGAACTTCCGCTTGGTATGCGCTTTCCCATTTGGTAAGCGCTTTCCATGAGACACCCGTGCGGCCGCGCTGTCAAGGTTAAGTTGTTATGCCGGTCACAATGGCGGGGGACTCTCGGCCCGGCGTGATCGTGTCATCGATGGAGCCGCCGCGAACCCAGGGAACTAGGGCGAACCCGTGCTCCTGCGGAGGGTGACGCTGCCCGCGACGGCGGCCGGACCGCCGTCGTCGTCGGAAAGGGCCGCAATGGTTGCCAGCCGTCCGATTTCCTCCAGTGGCAGGCTCACGGTGGAGAGCGCCGGCCGGAAGTCCCGGAGCCATTCGATGTCGTCGAACCCTGCGAGGCTGGCGTCGTGGGGGACCCTGAGCCCCTGGTCCCTCAACGCGGCTGCCACCCCGATGGCCATGACATCGTTCGTAGCGAAAATGCACAAGCGCTGTTCCGGCGCCGACTGGCCGGAGGCCTTGATCCGCCAGGCAAGCTCAATACCGGCGTCGAAGCCGCCGTTCCGGTTGAACGAGACGTTCACAACATCCGCGGCGGGCTGGCCGGCGTCGGACAAGCCGCGCTGGAATCCCATAACCCGCTCATCCGAAGTGGTCAGTCCCTCTGGCCCGGCCACAATGACGAACGGCCCTTTGTGGGTGCGCGCCAATTCCCGCGCCAGATCCCGCGCAAGTTGCGCGTTAGGGACGGCGATGGTTCGGTAACTGTCCGTTTCGGCGACGCCCAGAATCGCTTGCCCGACGACGCCCACGCGCCCGCCGTTGCGGCAGTAGCGGTCCAATTCGGCGGCCAGCTCGGTGTTCGCGCGGGCATCTTCGGAACGTGTTGAACGCGATCCTGCGATGACGATCGACTCGGCCCGCCGTGCAGCGAAGGCAGCGACGGCATCTTTCTCCTCAGCGGGCGTGCCGTTGGTCGTGGCGAGCAGCACCATGCGGCGCTCCTGCCGTGCTGCGGCCTGGACGCCTTGCGCTATGGCGGAAAAATAAGGGTCCGCGATGTCGTGCACGATCAGGCCAATGAGCCCCGTGCTGGATTTCGCCAGCGCCTGGGCCTGGGCGTTCGCGATGTAGCCGAGGGTGTCGGCTGCCTGCCGGACGCGCTCGGCGATTTCCGGTGCGGGCGTCCTGGCAGAACCATTGAGCACCCGGGAGGCGGTGGCGGGGGAGACGCCGGCCAGTTTGGCCACTTCGGACAGCGTGCTTGCAGTCACAGATAACTCCTCTTCAAAAGCCTCAGTCTCGGACACTTTCAGCAACATCCGATTATTGCAGTCCTAACTGACCTTGGGAAAGCGATTGCCAGACCAGCACCTGCGTGTCATCATGAATGCATTGGGAATGCGCTTTCCCACTTCACTTACTTTCCATTGAAGAGGACTCATGGGCTACGAAACAAAGACGATCCGCATCGCCATGAACGGCATCACCGGCCGGATGGGCTACCGTCAGCACCTGCTGCGTTCCATCCTCCCCATCCGGGACGCCGGGGGCTTCACCTTGGCAGACGGCACCCGCGTCCAGGTTGAACCGATCCTGGTGGGCCGCAACGAAGCGAAAATCCGCGAACTCGCCGAACTCCACAAAGTCTCCGAGTGGTCCACCGACCTCGACGCAGTCATCAACGACCCCACGGTCGACGTCGTTTTCGATGCGTCGATGACGAGCCTCCGCGCGGCGACGCTGAAGAAGGCCATGCGCGCCGGGAAACACATTTTCACCGAAAAGCCGACGGCGGAGACGCTGGAAGAAGCCATCGAACTGGCCCGGATCGGCAAGGAATCCGGCGTGACGGCGGGCGTGGTGCACGACAAGCTCTACCTGCCGGGCCTGGTCAAGCTGCGCCGCTTGGTGGACGAGGGCTTCTTCGGCCGCATCCTCTCGATCCGCGGAGAATTCGGTTACTGGGTATTCGAGGGCGACATCCAGGCAGCGCAGCGCCCGTCCTGGAACTACCGCAAGGAAGACGGCGGCGGCATGACAACGGACATGTTCTGCCACTGGAACTATGTCCTGGAAGGCATCATCGGCAAGGTCAAGAGCGTCAACGCCAAGACCGCCACCCACATCCCGGCCCGCTGGGACGAACAGGGCAAGGAATACAAGGCCACGGCCGACGATGCCTCCTACGGAATCTTCGAGCTCGAAACCCCGGGCGGTGACGACGTCGTCGGCCAGATCAATTCCTCCTGGGCCGTCCGCGTCTACCGCGACGAACTCGTGGAGTTCCAGATCGACGGCACGCACGGTTCCGCCGTCGCGGGCTTGAACAAGTGCGTTGCGCAGCAGCGCGCCCACACGCCCAAGCCCGTGTGGAACCCGGACCTGCCCGTCACGGAGTCCTTCCGCAGCCAGTGGCAGGAAGTTCCCGCCAACGCCGACCTGGACAACGGCTTCAAGCTGCAGTGGGAAGAATTCCTGCGCGACGTCGTCGCCGGCCGGGAACACCGCTTCGGCCTCCTTTCCGCCGCCCGCGGCGTGCAGCTGGCCGAACTCGGCCTGCGGTCCAACGACGAGCGCCGCACCATCGATATCCCGGAGATTGTGCTCTGATGACCTCCCTTCTCCTCCCAAACCACGACGGCGGTACCCGCCTTTACAAGTTGCAGCCGGCCACGTCGTGGGCCAGGCCGACGGCGCCGCTGACCTCCAGGCGCGCCTATGCCGCCGCGCACGTGATTCCGGAAGCGACAGCCGACAATACCCCGGGCGCCCCGGCGCACTTGGACTGGGACGCCACGATGGCGTACCGGCACGAGCTGTGGTCCTACGGCCTGGGTGTTGCTGATGCCATGGATACCGCCCAGCGCGGCATGGGCCTGGACTGGGCCGCGACGCAGCAGCTCATCAAGCGAACCGGCGTCGAAGCGGCCTCCGTGGTGGCGTCCGGCAACACCGCCACCGCCGGCAAGACCGTCCAGGACCTCGTGTCCTGCGGCGCCGGAACCGACCAGCTGGACCTCGACTCTGTTCCCGAGGGTCCCGCCGGCATCAAAGCCGTGTTGGACGCGTACCGCGAGCAGATCGCCGTCGTGAGCGAAGCCGGACCGAAGGTCATCATCATGGCCTCCCGCGCACTGGCCAAAGCGGCAACCAACCCGGAGGACTACCTGCACGTCTACTCCACCCTCCTGGACGAAGTGGACCAGCCCGTCATCCTGCACTGGCTCGGGACCATGTTCGACCCCGCATTGGCTGGCTATTGGGGCTCGGACGACGTTGCCGAAGCAACCGAAACCTTCCTTGGCCTCATCCGCGACCACGCGGACAAAGTGGACGGGGTGAAGGTCTCGCTGCTCGACGCTTCGCATGAAGTTGCCCTGCGCGCAGCTCTTCCGGACGGCGTCCGTCTCTACACCGGTGACGACTTCAACTACCCGGAACTGATCGACGGCGACGGGACCCGCCACTCGGACGCGCTGCTGGGCATCTTCGCCGCGATCTACCCTGCCGCCTCGGTAGCGTTGCAGAAGTACGACGCCGGCGACGCTGCGGACGCGCGGGCAATCCTGGACTCCACCCGCGAACTTGGCAAGCACATTTTCAGCGCCCCCACGTTCTACTACAAGACCGGGATCGCCTTCATGTCGTGGCTCAACGGCAAGCAGCCCGGATTCCAGATGGTCGGCGGGCTGCATTCCGGCCGCTCCGTGGTCCACCTGGCGCGCACCTTCGAACTCGCCGACCAAGCCGGGCTCCTGCGCGATCCAGCGCTGGCCGCCTTCCGGATGTCCGACTACCTTCGCATCAACGGAGTGGGCGCATGAGCGACTTTTCGCGACTCTCGGACTTTTCAAGATTGTCACTGAATAGCGCCACCACCAAGAAATGGACGCTGGCCGAAGCCGTGGACGGTTGCGTCCGGGCCGGAATTCCGGCGATCGGGCCGTGGCGGGACATCGTTGCCGATGCGGGCCTGGACAAGGCCGCCAAACTGATCAAGGACGCAGGACTTCGCGTCTCGTCCCTCTGCCGGGGCGGCTTCCTCACCGCGGCCGATGCCGAAGGGCAGGCAGCCGCGTTGGCGGACAACCGGGCGGCCATCCTGGAAGCCGTGGCGTTGGATACGCAGCAGCTCTTCCTGGTGGTCGGCGGCCTCGCGCCGGGAGAGAAAGACGTCGTCGCGGCACGCCAGCGCGTGGCCGATCGCCTCGAGGACCTGGTGCCCTTCGGCGTCGAACACGGGGTCCGCCTGGTGCTTGAGCCGCTGCACCCGATGTACGCTGCGGACCGTGCCCTTATCTCGACCCTGGGGCAGGCCCTCGACCTCGCCGCACCCTACGACGCGAAGGCCGTCGGCGTCGCCGTCGACACCTTCCACGTGTGGTGGGAGCCGGAACTGAAGCAGCAGATTCAGCGGGCCGGTCGGGAAGGCCGGATCGCCTCTTACCAGGTGTGCGATTTCAACCTCCCCATCGCCTCCGACGCCCTGCTCTCCCGGGGCATGATGGGCGACGGCGTGATCGACTTCGCGACGATCGGCAGCTGGGTGCGCGAGGCCGGCTACACGGGCGACATCGAAGTGGAAATCTTCAATCAGGACATCTGGGATGCCGACGGCGATTCGGTCCTGGAAACCATGAAGCAGCGCTACGCGGAGCTCGTGCTTCCGTACGCCTAACGGCTCGGCGCGATCCCGATGACCAAATGGCCGGGAGTATCGCGGGTCCTATTCGAGAGGAGGGTGATCCGATGAAGCGTTGCGGTACGCGCCGGGTGTGAGCCCTAGGACGGTGCGGAAGTCGTTGGCGAGATGCGCTTGGTCCGAGTAGCCAAAGTGGGCCGCAATGGTTGCGATGTCGGAGTCCGGGTCGCTCCGGAGACGCTCTGAGGCTTCCTGTATTCGCCGACGACGGATCATGGCAGCGGGCGAGAGGCCGACGTAACGTACAGCGAGCCGCTGTGCTGTTCGTGCAGAAACTCCTAGACGCCCGGCTACATCATCCAAGCGCACTATCGTCGAATCAGTGTCTATGAGGTCGGCCATCATGTTCGCACGCAAACCTTCCGCGCCCGGAGTCGGCACGTTCTCAACGAACCAGCTCGTGAACGCTTCGACAGCCCGGAGATGCCGGCCGCTTGCATCCTCGGATCCCGTCATTGCGCGGACGACCGCGGCATGGACGTCCGGGAAGTCTACGGGCCCGTATGCATCTCGATGAGCTGCGGGGGCGGCCGTGAAGTGCGGGACGGCTGCGGGCCTTAGCAGGGCGCCGACAGTCCATCCTCGACCCGTGAGGTCACGGGTGGAGCGACGGCTTGTCGGTCCCGCGAAACCGACAAACGCTGGCTCCACGGTGAGATTTGACGCGGGGAACGAAATCACTTGTTGGCGCGACGTGTGTCCTGGTGCGATGTCCCACTCAGCGATCCAGAACCACCGCACCAATGAGGAGATCCGGTCCGGGGAGGGCAGCCGGGAGAACCGTGGCAGGCTCGCGGGATAGAGAATTCCGCGTGAATCTCCGGTCATACTGCGGCATTCATGAAGTTGTCGCGAATCTTCAAGCCCCGCATTGCGCCGTCCCTTTATCGTGAAGACATGTCCGAAAAAACTGAGAAAACCGCCGCTGCACACGGCGATCACACGTCCCACGGTATCCCGCATGGTTCGACCAGCCTGACGCCGTTCCTCGTTGTACCGAACGCCCCCGCGGCGATCGTTTTCTATCGCGATGTGTTCGGCGCACGCATCGTCGACGTGACGGAAATCAATGCCGTCGTTGTTCACGCCGTCCTCGATTTCGGCGACGGTCGGCTCCAGATTGGTGAACCGGCCGTCGACTACCATCTCGTACCTCCTCCTGCTGGCGACGATGACTGCTGCTCGATGGGTTTCTATTGCAATGACGTCGACGGCGTCGTCGAGCGGGCCGAGGCGGCTGGCGCTACTATCCGCGAGCCGTTGATGACTTTCGTGTCCGGGGATCGGTTCTGCAGCATTCGTGATCCGTTCGGTATCCGCTGGACCATCATGACCCGAGTCGAGGACCTCTCCGATGAGGAAAGTGCTCGCCGGGTCGCCGAGTGGGCTAAAGAACAGACCCCCTCATCCTGACGGGAGCTCCGTCGGCGCAGCCGCTGTCGCTAAGCCGCGCTCAAGTTTTACGGGTCTATCCTGCAGCGGAAGCCCTGCCGGCCGTCAGCTCGGCAACCTCGGCCGGAGACAGCTTGGCGTCGGCGATCCATACGGTGAACGTGCGGGTCATGGAGTCGCCTGCGGCAAGCTCCACCGGCCGGTCCCAGGCCAGGGCCGAACCCACTGCGGGGTAATCCGCCATCCGCACGAACCAGGGATCCTGCGCCTCAGCCTGGGCGGCGAACACCAGAGTGGCGGGGCCTTCAGGGAATTCCGATGCCCAGGCCAGCCACGGCGACGCCGAGCCGTGGACTTCGGGCTCGCCGCGACGTTCCGCTGTGAAGACTTCTGCCCCGGCGGAGGCGGGCAAACGCCAGAAGAAGCCGCCGTAGCCGCTTCCGAGGGCGCCGTTCGAGCCGGGGCTGCCCAGCGAGGAGTCGACGACGGCGGTCAGTTCTGTTCGTAGCTCGAGTTGCCACGTGCGGCGGTCAAGCAGGCTGGACCGGGCGGTGCGTAGTTCGCGGAGCAGCTCATTACCGTCCGGTGCCTGCCAGCTCAATTCCTGCTCCAGCAGGCCTGGACCCGACATTGTGGAGCGTTCGATGATGCGGCCGTGGTCTTGCCGTTCTTCGTAACGGCCTGCAGCGCGCGTGTACGTCTTGCCGCCCCAGAAATTGCTGCCGTTGACATCCTGCAACGCGAATCCCGCGCCGAGGTGCCAAGGGTGGTCAGCCGGGAGGTGGTCGGTGACTTTGACTCCGGCGAGTGTTCGGACCGGGTGCAGATAGGGCCGCGGGGAGAGCCGCGCGGCAAGTCCGGCGCCGCTCTGCAGGGTTGCCAAGACGACAGCGGGCTGGTCGGTTTCAATCGCAGAGGTGCCCGGCTCACCGCCGTCGGGCAAGCTCAAAACCGGCCGATCGCCGTCGACGGCAGGCCGCGCCCACGGCACGCCAAGTTCGCTGAAGGTGGCGTGCGCCGCCGTCGAGCGTTCCAGGGCGTCTTCGATTCCGTTGATCACGGCACGGGCGGCGTCGCCTTCGCCCTCCCAGGTGACGTACTGCCCGGCGATCAGTGCGGGAGATTCTGCGGTGCGGATGGCCTCGAGGACCTGCATGAAGGCGCCGCTGTCCGCGAGCGGACTGATCAGCGGCGCGCCGGTTGCAAGGCCCTGCACGGAGCGTAGCTGGTGACGATGCTCCAGCAAGTCCTCGGTGAGGTCCACCCGGCTGTAGACCGTGTCGCGCTTCCCGGCGGCAGAGCTGACCGTGAGGCGGTCTTCGGTGTAGTGGAACACCGCCGTACCTTCGCTGCCCTGCAGGGTGATGTACGGTTCCACGGATTCGGCGGCACAAAGAGTGAGCGCGCACGTGATGGGGAGGCCCGCGGCGGTGCGGATCCGGATCACGGAGGTGTCGTCGGATTCGATGTCGTTGGCGCGGTACAGGTCTGTTTCCACAGAGGCAAGATCGTCCACCGTCCGCGCCCCCGCGATCCTCAGCGCGGTGGCGATCGCGTGTGCCAGCGGGTTGGTTGCCACCCCGTCAACGACGTCGATGCCGTCCAGGCTGCGTTTGCCCGCCCAGCGGGAGCGTTTGTAGTAGGCGCGGTCACGCACCCAGCGTCCCGTGGCCGAGATGCCCAGAAGCGTGCCGATCCCTCCTTCCGCAAGCAGTTCCTCAATGGCCTGGAGGCCGCGGGACCCGAGGCTCTGGAAGCCGACCTGGACGCTCCTGCCGGCCGCAATTGCGGCTTCCTGCAAACGATTGAAGTCGGCGAGGGAAGCGACCGGGGGCTTCTCGAGGTACAGGTCTGCGTGGGGGAGCGTTGTGAAGGCGAGCTGTGCGTGCGTCTGGATGGGTGTGGCCACAATGACCAGGTCCAGCACGGGGGTTCCGGCCAGAAGTTCGTCCAAGGTGCTGAAGACAGCAGTTCCGGGCGGGAGGGCGCCGGGGGCAGGCGGATTCGGATCCGCTACGGCAACAAGGCGCACGACGCCGTTGGCCTGGAGCCTTTCGAGGTTCTGCAGGTGGTGCGCGCCGAAGCCGTGGACCCCCACAAGGGCCACCCGGCTTGCTTCATGGCTGGGCTGTTCGCGTTCTGCCGGGACGGGCGTGGACAGGGTGCCCATGGCTCTCCTCATCTATCCCCGGGGGCGGGGTTGCTGACGTCAGTGTCGTTCCAGGAGCGCTTGGTAAGCGCTTTCCAGGAAGAGTGTACCTTGACTTGTGGGAGATGTAACGCCCTTGGGCTACTACGTTTGGCCGACTGCGTTTACGCGGCGGTGTTAGACGATCCGTTTAGACGATCCGGCCGGCCGGCAGCTTTTCCCCGGCTTCTACCGCCACGTCGATCGAGTTTCCTGACACCGGCATAGGGCACGTTCCGTACGGGGTGAAGGCACTGGGGTAGTTGATGGCGCGGTTGAAGTCGAGCACGACGGACGCGTCAGGCCGGGGGCGCGAGACGGCCAGCTTGCGCCATTCGTCCGTGGTGTTGCCGTTCGTTTCGTCGTGGAAGGTGACGGTGAGGGCTCCGAGCTTCTCTGCCTCGGCGTGCAGGCGGATCTCGTGGGGAAGGCCAGGCGCCCGGAAAACCACCTCGCCTACGGATCGGTGCACCCCGTCCACCAGGGGATTGGCTGTCCCGATCGGAACATCCACCGGTTCGGGGTATTCCTCGAAGCGGCCTTCAATCACCCAGTCCGGGTTGTATTCATAGGTGGGAACGGCGTCGAACTCCGTCAATACCGGCGAGGAGTTGTCCCGGGTGCGGATGGCGTACTTGTCCGCGCGCATGGCGAGTTCCACCACCACCTCCGTGCCATCCGCGCCGCCGAACTGCACCCACATGAGCGATTCCTCATCCTGGAGGGTGGCCGAAATCGTGCCGTCCACGGGAGCTCCCGTCTCCACGAGCGTGAGCCCATCGGCCGCGCCCGCGGTGAGTGTCGCCGTCGTGCCATCCGTTGACCAGAGCCCCGGGACGAGCTCGACGGCGGCGGGTGCCGATTCGAGCCACTGGAAGGAGGTAAGGGTGAGCCAGCCGTGGTCCGCTGCGAGGGCGGCGTTGCGGCCGTTGCGGAAACGCTGCCAGCGTTCCAGCAGGGCGTTGCTTGCGGGGGCTGTTGCGCTCATGGTTCCTCCAGCGGCTTGGGCGGTGTTCGTTGGCTTAACCATGCACCCGTCACCACCATTCCCGGAACCCAACTGACTCGCATTAGATGTCGTTTTGAGCGCTGAAAACGACAACAACTGCGAGTCAGTTGGGTGCGCACGGCGAACGAAACGACAACATTTGAGACGGATTGCCACCCCCGCAAGAGCTGCAGGTAGGATTCCCTAGGAATATTAGTAATCCGGCTCACAGTATCCAGCGCAGTGTACGGGCCACACCCAACGCCAGAAGGTATTTTTCATGGTTGACACTGCACATCTCAGCACCGACCTTGCCGCGGAACTGCGGGCCGATGTCCGCCGCGTCTCCACGCTTCTCGGAGAGTCGTTGGTCCGCCAGCACGGCCCCGAGTTGCTTCAGCTCGTCGAGCAGGTGCGCCTGCTCACCAAGGAATCCAAGGAAGCCGCCCGCGGCGGCGCCGACGCCACAGGTCCGTGGAGCGCGCACGACGTCGTCGCCCAGGTCCGGGAGCTGCTCGCCTCCCTGCCCCTTGAGGAAGCCACTGAGCTGGTCCGCGCCTTCGCCTTCTATTTCCACCTCGCCAACGCCGCCGAGCAAGTGCACCGCGTCCGCGGACTGCGCACCCGCCAGGAAAAGGACGGCTGGTTGGCCAAAGCCGTGGCCGAGATCGCCGACGAGGCCGGAACCCAGGCCCTGCAGGACGTCGTCAATGAGCTGGACGTTCGTCCTATTTTCACCGCGCACCCCACCGAAGCCTCCCGGCGTTCGGTGCTGGACAAGATACGCAAGCTCTCGGATGTCCTGTCAGAATCCACTGTTGAGGGCACGGCCGCCCGCCGTCGCCAAGACCGCCAGCTCGCCGAGATCATCGACCAGATGTGGCAGACCGACGAACTGCGCCAAGTCCGCCCCACTCCAGTTGACGAGGCCCGAAACGCCATCTACTACCTGAGCAGCATCCTCACCGATGCCATGCCGGAAATGCTCACGGACCTGTCCGAGCTGCTGGGGGAGCACGGCGTGGTTCTGCCGGCGCACAACGCCCCCATCCGCTTCGGCTCCTGGATCGGCGGAGACCGCGACGGCAACCCGAACGTTACCGCTTCCGTCACGCGCGAGGTCTTGCAGCTGCAGAACCAGCACGCCGTGCGGATCAGCATCTCGATGATTGACGAACTGATCTCCGTCCTCTCCAACTCGACGGCCCTGGTGGACGCGGAAGAGGACCTCCTGGACTCGATCGCCGTCGACCTCAAGAACCTGCCCGGCTTGGACAAGCGCATCCTGGAGCTGAACGCGCAGGAGCCCTACCGCCTCAAACTGACCTGCATCAAGGCCAAGCTCATCAACACGGGCCGCCGCGTGTCCGCATCCAGCCACCACGAAACCGGCCGTGACTACGCGTCCACCTCGGAGGTGTTGGCCGAACTCGAACTCTTGGAAGCCTCGCTGCGCAAGCACTCGGCCGTACTGGTCGCCGACGGCGCCCTGGCCCGCGTCCGCCGTGCGATCGCCTCCTTCGGGCTGCACCTAGCGACCCTCGACATCCGTGAGCATGCCGACTACCACCACGACGCCGTCGGGCAGTTGGTGGACCGGATCGGCGTCGGAACTCCCTACGGAGAGTTGAGCCGCGCCGAGCGGTTCGAGCGGCTGAGCGCGGAGCTGGCTTCGCGCCGCCCGCTGTCCGGCCACCCCATCAAGCTCGACGGCGACGGCGACCGCACCTACGACGTCTTCCGCAGCATCCGCCACGCCCTCCAGACGTACGGACCGGACGTCGTCGAAACCTACATCATCTCCATGACGCGCGGCGCGGACGATGTCCTGGCTGCCGCGGTGCTGGCCCGGGAAGCCGGACTGATCGAGCTGTTCGGGGCGGCTCCGTATGCCAAGATCGGTTTTGCTCCGCTCCTGGAGACTGTGGAGGAGCTGCGCGCTTCGGCCGAAATCGTGGACCTGCTGCTCTCCGACCCGTCCTATCGTTCGCTGGTACGGCTGCGTGGGGATGTCCAGGAGATCATGCTGGGATACTCGGACTCCAACAAGGAATCCGGCGTCATGACCAGCCAGTGGGAGATCCACAAGACCCAGCGCAAGCTGCGCGACGTCGCCGCCAAGCACGGCGTGAACGTCCGGTTGTTCCATGGTCGCGGCGGCTCCGTGGGCCGTGGCGGCGGACCGACCTACGACGCCATCATGGCCCAGCCGAACGGAGTGCTCGAAGGCGCCATCAAGTTCACCGAGCAAGGCGAAGTCATTTCGGACAAGTACTCCCTGCCGGAACTCGCCCGCGAAAACCTGGAGCTCTCCCTGGCGGCCGTGATGCAGGGTTCAGCGCTGCACCGCACCCCGCGCACCTCCGACGACGAGCGCGAACGCTACGGCCACGTCATGGAGACCATTTCCGACGCCGCGTTTGCCCAGTACCGTTCGCTGATCGACGATCCGGACCTGCCCGCGTACTTCCTGGCCTCGACCCCGGTGGAGCAGCTCGGTTCATTGAACATCGGCTCGCGGCCCTCCAAGCGCCCTGATTCCGGCGCCGGGCTGGGCGGTCTTCGGGCCATTCCGTGGGTGTTCGGTTGGACCCAGTCTCGGCAGATCGTTCCGGGTTGGTTCGGCGTGGGCTCAGGCCTGAAGGCCGCCCGCGAGGCAGGCAACACCGCCGAGCTTGCGGAGATGATGAAGCGCTGGCACTTCTTCCAGTCCGTGATTTCCAACGTGGAGATGACCCTGGCCAAGACGGACATGGACATCGCCGGGCACTACGTGTCTTCGTTGGTTCCGGAAGAGCTGCACCACCTGTTCAAGGCAATCCGCGCAGAGTACGACCTCACGGTTGCCGAAGTGGAACTCCTGAGCGGGGAAACCGAGCTCCTGGAAGCCCAGCCGACGCTCAAGCGATCGCTCGAAATCCGCGACCAATACCTCGACCCCATCAGTTACCTGCAGGTGGAGCTGTTGCGCCGCGTTCGCGAAGCCTCCATTTCCAGCGCCGAGATCGACGAACGCCTCCAGAGGGCCATGCTCATCACCGTCAACGGCGTGGCCGCCGGCCTCCGCAACACCGGATAGCGTCACCCCTCCCTTCCGACGCTCACATGAGAGCGAGCGTGCGGCCGGAAGGGCTTGTTTGTGAGCGAGCGTTTAGGGTTGAGGAATGCCGTCGTTCCAGACCAAATTGAAGATCACCGGGCTCAAGCCAGGCAATCCGCCGGAGTCGGTGATGGCCGCTGCGCTTGAGGCCCTGGAAACGCGGCACCATGTCGAATCCAAGCAGTTGGATATCGTTGGTGGCGTCGCGCAAATCAGCCTCCGCTTCCTGGTGGAGCCGCGTGACTATCCGGGTGAGAACAGCGAGGCCCGCGCGTCGGCAGCCATGATGCGCGACGCCGTCGAACGCGTAGCACTCACTGGGAACCTTTACGTCCTGCGCCGCAAGCGGGGGAAATGGTCGCCGGTTTGAGCCCGACGTCGGGACTCGCCTAAAGGCGCGGCGGCTCGCCCGGCTCGTCCACCGGCGAGCGGTCGCCCCGGCGACGCGTGACGATCACGCCTACCACGACGCCGATCAGCAGCCCCACGCCGACGCCGATCAGTGAGCTCGCCCAGAACGGAAGCTTCGTCGTCGAGCCCGCAAAGTAGCCCAGACCGGCTTGCCACGTGGCCCACAACAGGCCGCCCAAGCCAGCGCAGAGACTGAAGCCGCGGGAGGAAACCTCGGCGATCCCGGAAGCGGCCGACGCAGCAAGCCGCCCACCAGGGATGAACCGGGCGCCTATGATCGCGCCGTACGTGGAGGAGCGCCCGGCCCTGGCGATGGCCCTGTGGATGCCCTGATGGACCCTGCGGCCCCAGGCCCAGCGATCCAGGATATGCCCCAAGCGGCGCTTGAAGAGCTGGAAAACGATGATGTCGCCCAGCCAAGAGGCGACGGCGGCCATCAAACCCACGAGCCACAGGTTGACACGGCCCTCCGCGGCCAGCGCACCACCCGTGATCACCAGCATCTCGGACGGGATGGGCGGGAAGATCGCGTCGCCCACCACCATGGGGATGATCCACACATAAATCGCGGCTCCCCAGCCTTCGGCCGTGGTGATGTCCATGGGCACAAATTACCCCACTTTGGTGCATCCGCCGGAGTGTCGTGCAAGACTGGCGCCATGCGGCTCGAAATCCTGCAAGGTGACATCACCACGCGCGCCGTCGATGCGATCGTCAACGCTGCCAACTCGTCGTTGATGGGGGGCGGCGGAGTGGACGGCGCGATCCACCGCGCCGCGGGCAGGGAACTCCTGGCCGCGTGCATGGAGGTGCGCGAGCGGTACCCGCACGGCCTACCGGTGGGCCGTGCCGTGGCCACCTCCGGGTTCAAATTGCCTGCCCGCTGGGTGATCCACACCGTGGGTCCCAACCGGCACGCGGGCCAAAACGATCCGGAACTGCTGGCGTCGTGTTTCCGCGAAAGCCTGAAGGTGGCAGCATCCCTCGGGGCGAGTTCAGTTGCGTTTCCCGCAATCAGCGCGGGGGTCTACGGTTGGGACGCGCTCGAGGTCGCCACAGTAGCGCTCGACGCCGTCAGCCGGTTCGACGACGAAGACTCCAGCGGGCTGGAACTCGTCGAATTTGTGCTGTTTAGCGCCGAGACGGCGGACGTATTCCGAAGCGTGTTCGCGGCTTCGGAAGGGTGAGGGAAGCCCGCGGGCGGCGCGCTTCTGCGGGTGGCGTCAGACGGACTGCGCCTCAAGCACGGACTTCAGCTGTCCGAGCTGTCCGACTTCCGACTCCATGGTCTTGGTGATCATCGATCCCATGAGCTTCATGAAGCCCTTGGGCTGGAGATCCAAGGCAAAGCGTACGGTTGTGCCGCCGTCGTTCTCGTTCAGGGTGAAGGATCCTGTTGGGCGGGCCGGGCCGGCAATGACCTGGAAATCGAGTCGCTTGCCCGGCTGGGCTGCGGTGATCTCGTAGTCGCCGGCGATCGTGCGGCCACCGGGGCCTGCCATCGTCTGGGAGTACACGGCACCCTTGTTGCCCGCTTCACCGCTTGCGAGGGTGACAGTCTTGACGGCTGGACGCCACAGCCTATTGTTCAGCCCGTCCGCCAGGAAGGCATAGACGTCGTTTGCGGTGCGGTTGATCGAGACTTCGTTTTCAGCGTGGGCCATGTGGTTCCTTTGCGCGAGATCGAACACCGCCCACGGTCAGCGAGCCGGCAAAACTGAGCATATACGCCCGGTCCGGTTCGCGACGGGTAACCGGACCGTTGATTCGCCGCCCCGCCGCTTGAAACCCGCGCTCGACTCTCGTCACCCGACGCTCGCTCACCTATGTGGGTGTCTGGCCGGACGCTCGCTCACTTATGTGTAGCGAGCGTCAGGCTGGGTGGGCTTCGCTCAACTCAAGGCGGCTCCGGTATTCCACGGCCTGCTTGCTGATGGGGTCAATGAATCGGATGCCACGGGCGAGCAGCTGCAGGGGCTTGGAGTAGTCGTCCGGGGCCTTGTCCAGGAGTTCGGGGTAGAACGCGTCGTTCACGATACCCAACCCGAGCGAAGCCATGTGCACGCGAAGCTGGTGGGTCTTGCCGGTGTGGGGCTCAAGCCGGTACAGCGCCCGGCGAGCCACACCGCCGTCGAACGTTCTCAGCAGTTCAATGCGGGTTTCAGCGTTAGGTTCGCCGTCGATGACTTCGGCGAGAAGGTAGCTGCGGGATTTGGTCATGCGGTTGCGCACGACGGCGGGGAACCCGACGGCGGGAAAGCCTGCGGCGGGTGCCGCGGCGGAGACGCACTCGTACTCCTTTTGCACCTGCCGCTTCTCGAAGAGCACCTGGTACTTGCCGCGGGTCTCCGGGTTGGTGGAGAGCAACAGCACTCCGGCAGTCATGCGGTCGAGCCGGTGCATCGGGATGAGGTCTGGCAAGTCCAGTTGGTTCCGGAGCCGGACGAGCGCGGATTCCTGGATGTAGGTCCCACCCGGGGTGGTCGGCAGGAAGTGGGGCTTGTCGACCACCAGGAGGTGCTCGTCCTGGTGCAGGATGTTGATCTCCACAGGCATCCGGGTCTCCGGCGGGAGGGTGCGGTAGTACCAAATGAAAGTGTGTTCTTCGAGGGGGGTGCGGGGGTCAAGGGGCGCGCCGCCCTCGCCCACGATTTCGCCGGCGTCGAACCTGTCCTCGATGCCTTGGGGGTCGATATGGCCCCAGCGGTGCATCATGTAATCCATCGCCGTGTCCCAGGGCCCCTCGTCCGGGAGACGCAGACGGGTGGCGTTGACGCCGTCACGCACTGGAAGGGGGGATTGCATCACCGGTCTATTCTACCGGGGGCCGCTAACACCTAGTACGTTGTGCCGCCCGGCAAGATGACGGGTTTGATGGGTTGCTGGTTGAAGTTGAAATCGTTCACCAAGTTGCCGAGCTGGGGGTTGTCCTCACGGACGCCGGGCCGGGGATCTGGCCGTCCGTCCGTGGCCGGGTCGAGGCGTTGGCCGTGGAGGAAGTCGTCTTCGATGAACTTCGCGTAGGCGTCGTGGCTGAGGATTTGGTGGTCGATGTTGCCTTGCTTGGCGTAGGGACTGATCACGATTCCGGGGACCCGGAGGCCGTAGCCGTTTTGGTCCACAGTGGGCGGGGTGACGTGGTCGTAAAAACCGCCCCAGTCATCCCACGAGAGGAAGATGGCGGTGCTGTTCCAGTCCGGGCCCGACATGACGGCGTTGATCAGGCCCGTGACGTAGGCCTGTCCGGTGCTGATCAGCGCCGGCGGGTGCTCGCTGACGGCTCCGGTGGGGTTGATCCAGCTCACTGCAGGCAATGTGCCCTTCTTGGCGGCGGCGTAGAAGTTGGTGAGGGACTGGATGTTGCCTAGCTGGCCGTCCTGCTTGACGGTGTCGAAGTAGGGCAGCGGATTCCAGATGCCCGGCGTCTTCGCGTTCTGGGCTACGGGAGCGCAGGACATGGCTGCGTCGTCTTGGCAGTCGGGCTCAGTGCCGTTGAAGACGTAATAGGCCCAGGGCACATCCTGTTTGTGGAGCAGGTAAGTCAGATCGGTCCAGGCGTAGTCAGGGGGAGCAAGCAGCTTCGCGGCGGCAAGCAGCTTTTGCTTGAGCGACTCGGAGAGGGCTGCTTTGTCGATCGCGGCCTGGCAACTCGTATAGGAATCCGAGCCGGCGCAGTTTTGCGTGATGAGGGTGTGCAGTTGCGCAGCAATGTCCGGGGTGATCCCCGCTGCGGTGAGCGCGTCCTGGCAGGCCTTGTTCTGCAGGCCGGCCCGGCATTTGCCGATGAGGGTGGACTGGATCGCGGAGGTAAAGTCCGGCGGACTGCCCGGATTCTGGAGGGCGTTCACGCAGGATTGCGGGTCGCCCGCCCGGCTGCATTTGGCCGACCATTCCGAGACCATGTACAGGTGCTCGGGCAGGCTCCAGGAGGCATTGGGTTCAAACATGTGGTCCTGCAACGTGAAGTTCTTGGCATACGCCCAGTAGTTGGGCAGGTCGCGCGCGTCGTGGTAGCCCATCACGTCGCTTTGGTTGCCGCCCGCGCAGGCTGGGGCGTTCGGTGCGCAGTTGGTTGACGCTTTCTCGGCTTGCGCGATGAAGCCGTCCATTTTCCCGCCGTTGATGTCAGCCGCGGCATTGCTCTGGCTGTGCGGGCCTCCGGAGTTCCGGTCAGCGGGGTCGTAGTACGGTTTCACGCACGAGCCGTGGGTCGGATCGGGAACGCACACCGCGGGGGAGCCGTTCTGCATCGGTATCCCGTCAGCTCCGGGGAACGTCCCGAAGTAGCTGTCGAACGAACGGTTCTCCTGCATGATGACGATGACATGTTGAATCTTCGAGATCCCCGTATCCACGGCCCCAGCACCGCTCGCACCGCCCGCCACGGCGGGGGCGCCAGCACCGCCCGCCCCCGCCCCCGCCGCCACCAGTGACCGGGACCAGGACGCGCCGAAAAAGACGGCAGCGCCCACAAACGCGATGACCGCGACGATGGACAAGGCAGCGAGGGCCGGACGCCGTAAAGCCCAGGCCCGAATCCGCCCCCTTCGACGCCTGAGTGGCCGATCGGCTCTGGACTCAGCGGGCGGACTTTTGAACCTCATCGTGCACCTCACGGACAGTGATACCCGCAGGGTACTCCTTCACCGATCGCAGCGGTACAGGCCGGCAGCGCTCCTCTGATGGCGTCCCGCAACCCGCCGACGAGAAAAGAGTTCTTGACAAGAAAAGTTGTCGGTAGGCAGAATAGAAGCATGTTGGACATCGAAGTGATCGAGGATCCCGCCGCGGCGGAAGCGTCGCTGGACCCGATCCGCACCCGCATTCTGCAGGAGCTTGTCGAGCCGGGTTCCGCCACGCAGCTGGCGGTCAGGGTGGGCCTGCCCCGGCAGAAGGTCAACTACCATCTCAAGGCCCTTGAGCGGCACGGGCTCGTCGAGCTTGTGGAGGAGCGGAAGAAGGGCAACGTCACCGAGCGCGTTTTGCGCGCGACGGCGGCGTCGTACCTGATTTCTCCGGTGGCGCTTGCGTCCGTGGCGCCGGATCCCCGGCGCTTCTCGGATCGCTTTTCAGCCTTCTGGCTTCTGGCCCTTGCGGCCCGGACGGTCCAGGAGATGGGCAGGCTGATAGCGGGAGCGGCCGCGGCCAAGAAGAAGCTTGCGAGCTTCGCGATCGACGGCGAGATCACCTTCCGATCGGCGTCGGACCGCGCAGCTTTTGCCGAGGAGCTTGGCATCGCGGTGACGCGGCTCGTGGACAAGTACCACGACGGCGGGGCTTCCGCGGCGGCGAGCGGCGCACGTAAGCATCGACTCGTCGTCGTACTTCATCCCGCACTCAAGACAAATACGCAGCACTCTCCAGAAAAGGAACAGGACAATGACTGACAACCGTGAATTCGAAATCGTGGCCGACACCGAACTGCCCGGCACTCCTGAACGGGTCTGGCAGGCTGTCACCCAGGACACCTCGGCCTGGATGTTTCCCACCGATCAGTGGCCGGCCGTGAAGACCGTGGACGAATACCCCAGTCATCTTGTGACCCGCATGGACGGGCCGGACGGCTGGTTCAACCAGTTGGAGCACGTACTCGAACCGCTCGACGGCGGCCGTGCCAAGCTGCATTATGTCCACAGCGGCATCTTCGCGGACAACTGGGAGGGGCAGTACGACGGCGCCAGCAAGCACACCGAGTTCTACCTTCACACCCTGGGCCAGTACCTTCAGTACTTCGACGGCAAGCCTGTAGTCTTCACCGACATCCAGGGTCCGGCGGCCTCGCAGACGCCCGACGGATTCGTGCAACTGAAGACGGCCCTCGGCGTGGACGGCGTTGCTCAGGGTTCAACGGTTGAGTTGGACGTCGACGGCGTGGGGCGGCTGAGCGGGGAGCTCGACTTCTCCAACCAGCACTTCCTGGGCCTGCGGACCGCCGACACGCTCTACCGCTTCTTCGGCCGCAACTCCTTCGGAGCCCCCGTGGGCATGACGGTGCACGATTTCAGCGGCAGCGGCGATTCCGAGCTGACCGCCAAGGCCTGGGGCGGGTTCCTGGAGAAGGTGTACGCCTAGGCTGCGACGCGCAAAACGCTGGCCGACGCGCATGTGGTCTGGCGACTCCGGGATTCCGGTGTCGCCAGACCATACGCGCGTCGCATGGAAATTCGGGCGTCATTGCCAGCCGCGCGCCACGGCATCCAACGCCGCGGCGTAGATCCCTTCCCAGTCGGTTCCGGCGTCGTCCATGTTCGCCAATTCCAGGCTCACCAGTCCGTGGACCTGCCCCCAGACGGACATGGCGATCGTCGTGGCCTCGGCGTCGCGAAGGGTCCCCGCTTTCTGCGCGGAGGTCACCGCTTCCATGAGGGGAAGCATGGCTTCCGAGGCGACTGCCGGCGTCGGGCTGCAGTCCACATAGCTGGCAAGTGCGCCGCCAAACATGAGCCGGTACAAGGCCGGATGTTCCAGTGCCCAGGAGCGGTAGGCGGTGCCGAGGCCTCGGAGCCCGCCGCTTTCGGCGAGCCGCTGCGAGTAGCCGAACGAGCGGAATCCGTCGTCGACGGCGGCCGTCAGCAACTGGGCCTTGCCACCGAAAAGTGAGTAGATTGCCGTGGTTGAGGTCTGGGCGGCCGCGGCAACGTCGCGGAGCGTGACCCGCGCGGGGCCATCCCGGTCCACGAGTTCGGCCGTTACCTGAAGAAGCCGCTCCCGGAGGAGCTGGTCATGAACGATGGGTCTTGCCATGCCTCCAAGTGTTTCATAACATTGTTTCGTAACGACGTTATGAAACTCGAAGAGCGGAACTTGAACCACTGTTCCCAGACCGAAGGATTCACATGGCACAGGAAGTCTTCCCGGGACGCTTCACGGCGGACACCGGGCGCGAGTCGGTGACCGTATTCCTTATCGGAATGCGGGCCAACCGTTGGTGGAAGATCGGCAAAGTGGCGCGCGTGGCCTCGGCAATGCCCACCATGCTCCGTCATCTCGCAGCACATCCCGAGTCCGGAATGCTCGGCTGCGAACAGTGGTTCGGGCGCACCACCATGCTGCTCAGCTATTGGGAGAGCCCCGGGCATCTAAGGCGCTTCGCGGCGGACAGGGATTCGCCGCACCTGGGGCCGTGGCGACGTTTCATGAAGGAAGTCGCGGGAAGCGGAGACATTGGCGTGTGGCACGAAACTTATCAGGTGCCGGCGTCGGGAATTGAGGTGGTCTACAACGGCATGCCGCAGTTTGGCCTGGCCAAAGCCACCTCGCATGTTCCGGTCGGTCCGGGCACCAACACCGCCAAGCAGCGCATGGGCTCCTCCTCCGCGGCGCGCGAGTAGTCGTGACCCAACTGACTCGCACTTGTTGTCGTTCTGAGCCCTCATAACGACAACAAATGCGAGTCAGTTGGGGGAGGAACGGGCTACGCGACGGCGGCCGGCTCCTTGGGTGCCTTCAAGGTCCTCCGGAGCTGCGGCGATGCGTCGATCCGGGCTTGGGCATCTCGCAGTGCCAGCACCGCCGTCTCGAGCTGGTCCGGTGCGAGGGTGTACGGGACACGCATGAAGTGCTCGAAAGCGCCGCCGACGCCGAAGCGCGGCCCTGCCGCCAGCCGCACGCCGAAGTCCGGGGCGACAACGGTGAGTGCGGTGCTCGACGGCGTGGGCAACCTGCACCATGCCGTCAGCCCGCCGCGAGGACGTTCCACGTGCCAATCGGGCAGGTGCTCGGCCAGTAGTCCAAGGAGCGCTTCCCGGTTTCGCCGCAGCTCCGCAAGCCTGGCGTCCAGAGGTTCGGTAAAGGCCCGGAGCAGTCGAGCCGCAGCCAATTGCTCGACGACGGGCCCGCCCAGATCCATCGTTGTCCGGGTCTGCACAAAGCGGCTGATCAGGTCCTCTTCAGCGCGGATCCATCCGGTCCTGAGTCCGGCCCAATGCGATTTGCTGAGCGATCCGATGGTCACCACCGCCGGACTGAACGCCGCGAGCGGCGAAGTACTGACTTCGTCGAGGTTTAGCTCGCGCAGCGTTTCATCCACCACCAGGACGGTGCCCGTCCCCGCGGCTTCGCGGATGAGGCGGCGCCGCTGAAGATTGGACATGATCCGCCCGGTGGGGTTGTGGAAGTCCGGCACGAGATAGGCCATGGCCGGGCGCTGGTGGCGCATCGCGGCGACCATGCCCTCGATATCCCAGCCGCCGGGCGTCGGCTCCGCGCCACCGCGCGACGTCGGTTCCGCGGCAGGCGGCATCGGTACCGGAATCGTGCGGGAACCCGAAGCGCGGATTGCGTCGAGAGCGTTGGGGTAGCTGGGATGCTCCACGAGGACCTTCTGTTGCCGTCCGGCGAGGGTCTTCAAGATGATGTTCAGTGCGTGCTGGGCCCCCGAAGTCACCAGTATCTGCGCGGCCGTCGTGGGAATCCCGGCGGCCTTGTAGCGGTCCGCGATGGCTTCGCGGAGGGGCGGGAGGCCGACCGCGTCGTAGCCAAAACCAGGCAACAGCGCCGGGAGGTCAACCAACGCATCAGCGAATGCGCGGTGCACCACTTCGCCCGTGGCCGGCAGTGAAGCATAGGCGAGGTCAAGAATCCCATCCGGGACAGCCAGTCCCGGCCCGCTGACGGGAAGCGTCCGGTGCGGAATGCCCGTCCGACCCCTGCTGCCCTGGCCGCCGCTGAGGAATCCTTGCTCGCGCAGGCTGGCGTACGCGGCGGTGACGGTGGTCCGGCTGACCCCCAGGGTCACGGCAAGCGCGCGCTCGCTGGGCAGTGCGACGTCAAGCGGGATGCGCCCGTCCATCACCAAAAGGCGTACGACGTCGGCAAGCTCGCGATAGGCGGGAGCGGCGCCACTGCTCCACGGGCCGAGGAGGCGCACCATGGCTGTGGGGTTCAGGGATCCGGACATAAGACCAGTATTGCAAACTGGCTATGGAAAGCAATGCCAGTTTTCGGGAGCATGGTTTCATGATGACCCGCAGAATCACCCAGCTCCTGATCGGCCTCGCGATGTATGGGATCTCCCTGGCCATGTTCATCCGGGCCGGCCTTGGCCTGGATCCTTGGGACGTGTTCCACCAGGGCGTCGCGGGGAAGATCGGGTGGAGCATCGGCACCGTCGTGGTGGTCGTCAGCTTCCTGGTCCTTCTCCTCTGGATCCCGCTGCGGCAGATGCCCGGCTTCGGAACCCTCGCCAACGCCGTGCTGGTGGGTGTCTTCGCGGACATCGGCCTGGCCCTGATCCCCGCGTTCTCACACCTGGGTGGCCAGATCGCCATGCTCGCCGGCGCCGTAGTCCTCAACGGCATCGCCTCCGCCTGCTACATCGGCGCACGTCTTGGCCCGGGTGCCCGCGACGGACTCATGACGGGACTTGCCCGCCGCACGGGCTGGTCAGTGCGCTTGTCCCGCACGTTGATCGAGGTGGTTGTGCTTGGTGTGGGTTGGCTGCTTGGCGGATCCGTCGGCGTGGGAACCGTGGTCTATGCCTTGGCCATTGGACCGGTGGTGCAACTGTTGTTGCCCCTGTTTACGGTTCCCGAGAAGGTTCGTCAGGCTGCCCCCGAAGCGGTTCCGGCGGCTCCGTGACGCAGGTTCGTCCTGGCGACGCGCCGATTTCCTGACGCCCCCGGAATTCCGGGGGCGTCAGGAAATTTCCGCAGCGTAGCCAGGTTATTCCCGCAGCGTCAGGGACCAGGCTGGCACTCCGGGCAGAAGTAGATGGTCCGGTCTTCCAACCCCGACGCCGGTCCCAGCAACCCACGGCGAATGGGCGTACCGCAGCGAAGGCACGGCTGATGCTCGCGGCCGTACACCCAAAAGCCGGAGCGGGGAATCCCCCGGACTCCAGGGAACGCGGTGCCACGCGTGATCCTTCGCCCGGGTCCTAAGTTGGCCTCGAGCAGGACCTTGGCTTCCCCGAGCATCCCCGCCAGGTCCGGCACAGCCGATACCGGCGCGGCGGGATGCACCCCAGCCACGAAACACGCCTCGCAACGGTAGATATTGCCGATGCCGGCGAGGTTCCGCTGGTCCAACAGTGCGACGCCGATCGGCGTGTCCGGGGCGGCCCGCAGCCGACGAACGGCCTCTTCGGCGTCCCAATCCGGCCCGAGTAGATCCGGGCCAAGGTGCCCTACTACACGGTGCTCATCCGGCGTTGGGATCACTTCGAGGATCCCCAAGGAAAAGCCGACGACGTCGGCCGTCGCCGTGCGGAGGACGCACCTGGCCGTGTGGCCGGGTTTCCTCCAGCGGCCGCCGGGGGCATAGACCTGCCAGCTTCCTTCCATTTTCAAGTGCGAATGGATGGTCAAGGCGCGCCGGGGCCGTCCGGCCGCCGCCGAACCGGCCTCGTCCCGCGAAGCCGCCGCCGATCCGGCTTCGTCCCGCGAAGCCTCCGCCGAACCGGCAGCCGTGCTCCCGCCCGCCGCCGGCTCCAGCAATCGCATGAGCAAGTGCTTTCCGCGCGGCACCACTTCGGACACCGTCCATCCGGCCAGATTCAGCGTGGCAAACCTAGGCACGCGGAAATCCGAGGAGACCAGCGTCTGTCCGGCAAGGGCCTTGTGCAATTCCGCGGCAGCCCGCCAGATCGAGTCGCCCTCAGGCACGGATTCCCATTTCAGGCACGGATCCTCAAACCCTTCGGCGTGGAATACGCCCCGGCAGCCGCTAGGGCAAAAGCCACGGGGGTGTCCAGGAGGTCATGGCCATTGACCTTTTCCATGATCAGTTTGTCCACGGCTCCCCGGCGCACCACGCCTACGAGCGCCGCAGCGGCAGCCGCCAGGACGGCATCGTCATGGCTGAAAGTAAGCAGGGTCTTCCCTCCGCGTTCGACGTACAAAACCAAGGCCCCGTCGACTATCACCACCAGGGCCCCTGCTTTCCGCCCCGGACGATGACCCGATCCGGCGTCGACGGCCAACGCGGGCCACGGGAGGGCAGCCCCGTACGGGTTGGCGGGATCCGTGGAGGCCAGGGCCAAGGCGACAGGCTCCGCCTTGGCGAGTTGGGCATCTTCCGTAAAGGAGCGCAATCGGTCCACCGTCGCCGGCACGGCAAACTGGGCTGCTCCGAGATGCTCGATGAAGTAGCCGCGGCGGCACCGCCCGGCTTCTTCGAGGCGCGCAAGGACCTTGTACATCAGCCCGAATCCGCCCACGATGTTCTCCACCATGACGGAGCCGCGGGTCACGACGCCGTACCTGTCGAGGAGGAGTTCGGCGGTGCCGCGCGCATGGATAGTGGGGTCGAGCTCAGGAGCCGGCAACGCCGACCAGCGGCCAACGGCGAGCGGGGGAGTGGGAGCTGTTCCGGTGACCGAGCCATAGCGTCCGCCAGTGAGTCCTGGTGATCCCATCAAACCCGTGCCGTGCGAGCGGCCGAGCCTGCTCATGCGCAGGGACCTGGCCCGCGGTGGACGGGCGGGCTGCTTGTGCGCCGTGCGGCCGCCCGCAATCATCGCGCGGACGGGTGCGAAGGTGTCGCCTGTGATGCGGCCGGCCCAGACGAGGTCCCACAGGGCGGCGACCACGGCGTCGTCGCTAAGGACCGCATCCATGCCGCCCGCTACCTCGGTGAGCTGCCGGAAGAAATAGGCACCCCCACCGGTCTGCAGGTATTCCAGAAGCCGGAGCTGGGCATCTCCGGGCTCGAAATCAGGGTCCGGGTTGAGCGTCAGTTCTGCGGCTTCGGCCACATGAAGGCTGATCCACCCGTCGTTCCCTGGCAGCGAGCCGGCCCCGGACCACAAGACTTCGCCCGCGGCCATGAGCTCGTCCAACATGGCTGGCTGGTAGTCGGAGATCCGGCTGGCGAGCACCAACGGCTCCCAGGCAGAGGCCGGAACGGGGACGCCGGAGAGTTGATCGACGGCGGTCATGATGCCGTCCAGCCCTCGCAGTGCCGGGGCGCCGCGGGAACGGCCCGCCGAGGGCACGGACACGTTTTGCCAGGCGGGAAGGAACCGGCCGTACGCAGCAGCGTCCACCGGCTCCACTTCGGCGCGAAGCGCGGCCAGCGAACGACGCCGGAGCTTGCGCAGCACTTCGGAATCGCACCATTCGCTGCCAAATGGGGCTCCGCGGAGCGGGACAGCCGGGAGTTCCGGCGCCTCCGCCGGCCCGGGCGAGACAGCCGCCTCATCGGGAACCGTGTCCGGCACACTCGGGTGCGGCCGGAACTCGCCTTCAACTACACGGCCGTCCGCCGCCAAGCGTTTCAGCGCGGTGCTCACGACGGCGACACCCAGTCCCAGCCTCGCAGCGGCTTCCTCGGCCGTGAACGGTCCGTGGGTTCGTGCGTAACGGGAGACCAGATCCCCGAGTGGATCGTGGACGGGTTCGATGAAGGCGAGCGGCACTCCCATGGGCAGCGGAACGCCGATGGCATCCCGGAGCCGGGCCGCATCCTCGATGGCCGCGAATCGTTCAACGCCGCCGAGGCTCACGATGAGGGCACGATTGGCCTTACGCAATGCAGCCAGATGCGATCCGGCGGCCAGATGCAGCGCGGCCAGATCCGGGGAACCATCCGGGGAAGCTACCCCTTCGGGCTGCAAACGGGCAGCCACTTCCTCCACACTCAAGGGGCCGAGCAGGCGCAGCAAGTCCGCGACGCCTTCCATGCCACGGACCAGCCGGTCCGGTGCCAGCCTCTGGAGCTCGAGCTCGGTGGCCTCGATGACCTTCGCGTCCAGGAGCTCGCGCAGTTCCACCCTGCCCAGGAGCTCGTTCAGGAGCGTGGAGTCGAGGGCCAAAGCCGCGGCCCTGCGCTCGGCGAGCGGAGAATCGCCCTCGTACAAGTACTGGGCGACGTACCCAAAGAGCAGGGACTTGGCGAAGGGGGAGGGCTGCTGCGTGGTGGTCTGTACCAAGCGCAGTTCCCGGCGCTCGATCGAAGCGGCAATGTCTTTCAGGGCCGGAAGGTCGTAGACGTCCTGCAGGCATTCGCGCACGGTTTCGAGGACGATCGGGAAAGAAGGGTATTTCTTGGCGACATCCAGCAATTGCGCCGAGCGTTGCCGTTGTTGCCAGAGGGGCTGCCTTTTCCCAGGATTCTGCCGTGGCAACAACAGGGCGCGCGCGGCACACTCGCGGAAGCGCGAGGCGAACAAGGCACTGCCGCCAACCTCCGCCGTCACGATCTGCTCGAGTTCCTCTGGATCGAACAGGAACAGCTCAGCCCCAGGAGGCTCGTCCTCCATCATCGGCACCCGCAGCACGATGCCGTCGTCGGCGGCCATGGCGGAACCGTCCAGCCCGTAGCGCTGCTGGAGCCGTTGCCCGACGGCGAGGGCCCACGGTGCGTGGACCGGCATGCCGAAGGGGCTGTGCAGCACCACGCGCCAGTCGCCGAGTTCGTCATGGAACCGTTCGACCACGAGTGTCCGGTCATTGGGGACCACTTCCGTGGCCTGCTTCTGTTCGCCCAGATACTGGAGCAGGTTGCCGGCAGCGAAGTCGTCCAGGCCGCTGGCTTTGCAGCGTTCCAGCGCTGGACCTTGATCCGAAGCGGAGAGCTCACGCACGAATGCACCGAGTGCGCGGCCGAGATCCACCGGCCGGCCCAAGGAATCGCCTTTCCAGAAGGGGAGTTTTCCGGGCTGGCCGAAGGCGGGCGAGACGAGGACACGGTCGTGCGTGATGTCTTCGATTTTCCAGCTGGTGGCACCCAAGGCGAAGATGTCCCCGACGCGTGATTCGTAGACCATTTCTTCGTCGAGCTCGCCGACGCGTCGGCCGCCTTTGGCAGCGCGCGACGCCGGACTGGGCTCCTGCGCGGATGCTGCACCGCCCTGGCCGGAGCCAGAGCCGGTCCCGGAACCAGAACGAGAACCGGAACCTTCGGTCTCGGTGCCGATGATGTAGACGCCGAAGAGCCCGCGATCGGGGATGGTTCCGCCCGAGGTCACGGCAAGCCGCTGTGCTCCCGGGCGGCCTTCGATGGTGCCGGCGTTCCGGTCCCAGATGATGCGCGGCCGGAGTTCAGCGAATTCGTCCGAGGGATACCGTCCGGCCAGGAGGTCCAAGGTGGCTTCGAAAGCGGAGCGGGGCAGCGTTGCGAAGGGGGCCGAACGGCGGACGGTGGCGAACCATTCCTCGACATCGATGCTTCCCAGAGCGGTGGCCGCGACCGTTTGTTGGGCGAGGATGTCCAAGGGGTTGGCGGGTACATGGAGGCGTTCGATCTTTCCGCTCAGCATCCGCTCTACGGTGATGGCGGTGTGGACGAGGTCTGCCCGGTGCTTGGGGAAGAGTACGCCTTCGGAAATCTCACCCACCTGGTGGCCCGCGCGGCCCACCCGTTGCAGTCCACTGGCCACCGACGGCGGCGACTCGACCTGGACCACCAGGTCCACTGCGCCCATGTCGATGCCGAGCTCCAGGGATGACGTGGCTACAACGCACCGCAGCCGGCCGGACTTGAGGTCGTCTTCGATGAGAGCCCGCTGGTCCTTGGACACGGAACCGTGGTGCGCACGGGCCAGGACCGGATCGGCGCCGCTCGTACTGCCGGCCTGGGCCATCATGTGCGCCGGTGTCGCCGTCGAGGACGGCAGCCCCGAGGACGGCAGCTCCGAGGGTGGCACCGAATCCGCAGCGGCAGAAAACACATCCACCGCCATGAGTTGGCGCTCCGCGTAGATCTCGTTCAGCCGGGCTGTGAGTCGCTCCGCGAGACGCCGGGAGTTGGCGAACACAATGGTGGACTGCTTCGATAGCACAAGATCAACGATCTTCTCCTCGACATGCGGCCAAATGGACGCTTGCGGCTGGAGTCCGGAGGCTGGTCCGGAGTCGAAGGCGCCCGCGGCTCCCGCGAGGTCCGACATGTCCTCCACAGGAACGCTGACGCTCAGGTTCCAGTTCTTGCGCGACGGCGGTGCGACGATTTCCACGGGTGCCGAGCCGGCGAGGAACTGTGCGACGAGCTCGCGCGGCTCCACGGTGGCCGAGAGGCCGATCCGTTGGGCGGGTTTCGGCAGCAATGCATCGAGCCGTTCCAACGACACCGCGAGGTGCGCGCCACGCTTGGTACCTGCAACCGCGTGGACCTCGTCGACGATTACGGTGTCCACCTCGCTGAGCGTCTCCCGGGCCTTGGATGTCAACATGAGGAACAAGGACTCGGGGGTGGTGATGAGGATGTCCGGCGGGTGGCTGAGCAGCGCCCGGCGGTCCGCCGTCGTCGTATCTCCTGAGCGGACGCCGACACTCACAAGCGGGGCCGGCAACCCGAGCCGTTTTGCGGTCTGCGTGATGCCGATCAGCGGCGAGCGGAGGTTCCGTTCGACGTCGACACCGAGTGCTTTGAGCGGTGAGATGTACAGGACGCGGGTCTTGCGCTTGGGGGCTTTGGCACGGGCGCGGCCGCGTGTTTCCTCAAGACCCGGAAGAGCGTCAGCCGAAACGTCAGGGGACACCGCCAAGAGCCGGTCCAGCGCCCACAGGAATGCAGCGAGCGTCTTGCCGGAACCGGTGGGTGCCACCACAAGGGCGTGCGATCCGGAAGAAATGGCTTTCCACGCACCGTCCTGGGCAGGTGTGGGCGCGGAGAAAGCACCGAGGAACCACTCGCGCGTGGCACGGCTGAAGCGGTCCATGGCTGTATTGCCAGGACCGCCCGGTAGCTCCTGCTCCTGCATTCCTCCATCATGCCTCACGGCACCGACACAATAAGGATCAGGGACTAAGCCCCGCCTCCTACCCCGCCTGGAACGCCTGGACGCTCAGGAGGTTGATGTTGGTGTTGCTGCAGGCCGTGCGCTGCTGCGGGATGAACAGCGAGGCGGTGTCCTCGGGTGGATAGACGCGGAAGCCGGCGGCAGGAGCCTGGGTGCATTCGGGGTAGTTCCCGGCCTGGGTGTAGCGGAGTTGGGCGAAACCGGCCTTCCCCGGAGCGAGAACCACTTGTGTCACGGGCTGGGAGTCGTCGCGCGAGGCAGCCGCGCCGATCGGATCGCCGGTGGCTCCAGACGTGAGTGAGACACCCGGGAAGCCATTGAGGACGCAGGGTTCCGTGCCGGAGTTGGTCAGGATGAGTTTCATGTAGACGCTGCCTGCCGCTCCGCCCCCCGTAGAGTCGACAGAAGCTGTCAGCGAGCCCGCCTTGCAGAGAGCGACCCCGGATGCCGTCGTCCCGGTGCTCGATGGGGTGGCGCTACCGCTTGAAGTAGGAGTACTTGAGGCCGACGGTGACGACGAGGCCGAAGCCGTGTCGCTGGGTACGGCCGAGCCCGAGGGCTGGGCCTGGCTTTGGAAACAGCCGGAGAGCAGGAATACCGAGGCTGCTGCCATCGTGAGCAGGAGACCGTTCTTGACTCGCATATTCGTCATGCGCACAGCTTTTCGCCGTCATTTGCCGGAGTCAACTGCGGCGCGGCAGCGGCGCCGGATTGGCGTCCGGATCGTAATGTTCCGGACGCCGACCCAGCGGACCCGTTACTTGGACACTGAAGCCTTCGCGGAACGGCTGCGGAAGAAGGCCGCGCCACCCAGCCCGAGCCCTGCCACACCGGCGATCAGGCCGGCCCAGCTGCGCGCCTGTGAGCCGTCGTCGGTCACGGAAGCTGCCTGCTCACTGGAGATTGACGCAGCCATGTGCCCATCGCCCGCGGCCGCATCCGCGGCTGTGACAGCCACCGACGGAGCCGGAGCCTTCAGCGAGTGCTGGTCCTGGCCGTCCTTCGGGATTTCAGCCCAGTTTGTCTGCCCTTGCTCGCAGTTCTGGAGCGTGGGGAAGTAGAGGGTCTTGCCAGCGGTGTCGGGCAGCTTCACGGACAGGACCAGCGCGTCGCGCAAGTGCGGGTCCAGCGGGGCCTTGGCGGTATAGACGATCTGGCTGGTGCGTTTGGTGATCGATGTGCCGTCGGCCAGCTTCTTGGGTTCGGGCAGCGTCTGCGTCACCTTCTCGACCGTCCAGTTGGGGTTCACCGTGGGCGTGGCGTCCGTCAGTTCCTCGGGCAGGTTGATGGTCAGCTTGGTGGTGCCCGAGGTGTCGCAGCCGTGGGGGACGCCGAAGGTCAGCAGGGCGTAGGAGTTGGCGGTGGTCTTGTCCGGGTTGACGGAGACGTGCGCAGAAGCGCCTGCGAGCCCGGCCATCATCAGTGCGGCGGTGCCGCCGGCGATTGCGGTGGCGGAGAGGGCACGGCGGAGTGAGGACTTGTTCATGGTTGTTGCCTTTCAACGGGCGCGCGAAAGCGCGCCAAAGTGCGGGGAGGTGCCCGTCACCAGTTGAAGGCGGTGCCGGGCGGAGTCAGGAGGGTACGACGACGGCGGGCGGGCCGCGTCTGCTGTCTTGCCTGAGGTTCCGCCACGGGCGGGGGATGAATACGGGAGGTTCGCTGAATGCAACAGCTGAGCTGCCGGCGTCGGGCCTGAAGATCAGGCGGATGAGCTGCAGGAGGGGATGGAGCCAGGCCTCGAGCTGCCACAGTGCCTGCTCGCCCCTGGCCAGGAGCAACGCCGAAGCGGCAGTGGCGAGGGCGTGCCCGGTCAGCATCAACCAGCTGAGGGGAGTATCGACCTCGTGAAAATGTACTGTTTCAGCGCCCAGCGGCGGGGAGAGGTGCTCGGCCGCCAAATGGTGTGCCGGTGACCGCGGAGCCGGAACGGTGAGTGGACCGAATGCCGTGAAGGCTTCGTGCAGGAGCAGCTGGCCGGCTCCCAGAAGCGCGGCAATGACCGGGAACCCGAGCTTGAATCGGGTGGCAAGGGTGGTGACGAGCCCGGTCAAGGCGAGGACGGCCAGCAGGACGGGCGCGACCGGAAGCACTCCGCCGGAGAGGACGTGGGCCCCTGCCGCGAGGGCAACAATGGCGACCGCAAGAGCGCCCGAACGCATGGCATGGAAGGGTGTCCGGGCATGCGATGCGCGCACGGGTTCCTCCCTCGGTAGCGTTCAAGCGGCGGTTGACCGTCCAGTTCCGGCTGGCCAACCCGGTCATTCTACCGGTGGTTCGTGGCTGGTTGGCTGTCGGATGGCTCGTGTGACGGGGGTTCAAAGTCCTCCAAAGCAAGGACAAGAGCAAGTGCTGGGGGGACGCACTGGATGACCACCGGGGAGACCGTGTAGTGGGTGTCTACCTGAATGAGTCCGAGCTCGGCGAACTTGGCCAGCTGGCTCCGCGTGCGCGTGGCCGAGAACGCGAGGAAGATGTCGTCCCCCGCACCGGACTCTACTGATTTGCGGAGTTCCTCCACCCCCATGGGCTCCGCGGTGGTGCCCTTTATGAGGACCGTTGCAAGCAGTTGGTCGGAACCTCCTTGAAACATGCTTCCCGAATTCATCACGGCACTGGCAAGGAACACCACGAGGAACTCCCGGCGGATCCGAAGCCTCGACTCAAGGTCTTGGGAGTGCCAAGAGTCTGCGCCTGCCCCGGGTACGGCACGGGTCGACCCGACGGACAAGATTCGGGAGTCGACGAGTGCTGCCCAGATCTCGCGCAGCACGGGCACATCGTGCATGGACCTGACCTCAAAAGTCTCTGACTGGCTTTGAGCGTATTCCTCGTCCTCGAAGAGGGGCACTAAGGGCTGTTTCCCATTCTTTTTGCCTCTGGCTTTCACGCCTACAGCGGCAGCGGCACCTTCAACGTCCTTCAGCCGGAGCGCCCTTGTGCTGGTGACGTCCTTGCCTTCTCCGAGCCATTCGATCAAGCGGCTGGCAAGTTCAAGAACGGGGAGTTCCCGGAACCCTTGGTCCTGCTCTTCACCGCTGAGTTCCGGAAGGTCGAGCGGTGGAAAGTCCGGCCCATCGTCGGCTATTCCTTCGGTGAGGAACGAATGGACGATTTTGTATTCTTCCTCGCTTCCAGACCAGCGCCCGGTCTCGGAAAGAAAGTCAACGTAAAGGTGCAGGTAGTCGTAGACCTCGCCTAAAGCGTCGTCCATGTCGGGCTCGTCCAGCACGCCGACGAGCGCAAAGGCGGCGTCCTCCAAGGTGTCCGGGTCGATCCAGGTAGCTGAGCTCTGGTCGCTGACCGCATGGCTGGTAGTCATGAAGAGTTTAACCACTTCCAAGGCCTGCAGAGCGTCAGGGGTATCCCCAAATTTGTCGAACCAGTGCACGAAATCCGGGGTCAAAGAGTCAACCGAGCGATGGTTGAGAACCAGTTGCAGGGGCAGTTTGGGGGCCGACGGCACCGCCTTGAGGTGCCCGCCGCGGGCCTTTGGTTTTTTCGTTTTCCGGCTCATGGCCACTCCTTCGTTCCGGGCGCACAGCTACTGCTTTGACGTTACCCGACGCCGCGTAGGCGAGTTCAGCTGCTTTGTTGGCAGTACCGGCCCATGTCGCGGTAGCTCCACAGACTGTCCTCTAGTCGGCGGATTTCGGTCGAGTCTCGGCCCGTAAGTGTTTCTTCTTGTTGATCTCAGATAGACTAATTGCGGTCAGTGACAAGACGTCCATGGGATGTCTTCCAAGTTTCCTTGGATAGCTGGCCTTTATCTTGCCCGGCCCCAGGGAAAAAAGTAAGACTTCAACTGCGGCTGGACCACGGGCTCGAACCACGAGCATTCACGCTCTTCCAGGCGTCGCTGGACAGCCCAAAGCGCGTAGTCGGCTACTTGAAGCCCCCATGACGATGAAGATTCCCAAACGCACAGGATGATGTTCCGGTCCTGAGCGTTGCAGACTTCACTGAGGGACTCCCGCGCCAGTTCGCTTCGTTTGTTCGTGCCAAAAGTGCCGGCAATGACGTAAAGGGTATCTTCACGCGTTGACACTTGCTTGGCGATTTCGCTGAAGTGCAGCCGCCAGGCCAGCTTGTACAGCTCCATCTGCCCCCGGGCGCGGACAGCCTCATAAGCATTCGCTTTGCAGAGAAAAGTAGTGTCAATTCGAGGCTTCTGCCGGTGGATTGCGGCAAAGACCTCGTTCCGAACGGCATGCCGGTCATTTTTCGCGTGGAAGCCCCTGGCCAGTTGGGTTCCTTCGCCTTCGAGCCGTGCGCGGAGCGTCAGTCCATCCCAAAGATGGTGTCCGTGATCTTCTCGGAAGACCGCGGAACCGAATCCGAAATAGATGCTGGCCGCGGAGCCTTTGGCGGCCCCGTCGAAGTCCAAGTTGCCAGTCTCATCCACGTACATGAACACATCAGCCATCGGAACCCACGTCCGCGGCACTAAAACTTCTAGCTTGCTCTTCCCCCTGGTACAGCATGGACCTGAGAATACCGGATGTCACGCCGCGGTTTCGGGGGACCCTGCCGCAGTCGCCGGACCACCTTCTGACGGCTTGCCTGCCGGGCCTTTGCCGGCTTGGCCTTTGTCGGTCGGCCCCCCGCTCTTTGTCCCCCCGCCAGTCGGATCAGGGGCAGCCTGTGAAAAGCTGCGTGCCGCCCGCGAGCCCGCGATGGTGCTTGCCCCGATGCTGATGAGGGCACCGAGGATCATGGCGGCGGCTTCTCCCGGTTCCAGCAAGTGCAGTTGGGAGCCAATGGTGGCGGCTGCGACCGGTACTCCCAATTGGGACGCCGCCAGCACCGCGAGCGGAAGGGGCTGCCCGAGGGCCCGGAGGCTTCCGTGCACCAGCAGCGTTCCGAAGCCAAGGCAGATCCCGAGGAGAATCATTCTCGGGCTGCCCGCGAGCGTCCGCAGGTCAAGCGATGCGCCCAGCCAGACGAAGAACACCGGCCCCAGGAAACCATCGCTCACGGCGAAGAGCTGGTGCGCCAGGCGACGAGGTTCGCCCACTGCGGAGACCACCAGGCCGAAGGAGAACCCGGCCAGCATGATCGAGACGTGGCCGAGGACCGCGAGCCCGGAAAGCGCGAAGAGCAAGGCCAGCTGAATCCGCAGTTCCAGGGCGAACTTCCGGTCTTCGGACATGTCATGCAACCGTCCGCGGTTACCGCTGTTCTCCAGCCAACGAAGCAAAAAGAACAAAACCAGCGCGCAAGCCGCGACGACGGCTGCCCCCACCGCTGCCCGGCCAGCGTTAGGCGGGTCAACGGCTAACGGAAGCGCCACAATGCAAGCGATGTCAGCGATAGCCACTTGCGCCGTCGTCGTCAGGACTTTCGGCCCTGTCAGCCGAAGCGAGTCGACGATCGGCAAGACCAGCGCTGCGGAAGAGGAAGCGAGCAGAACGATGTAGAGGGGAGCATGTCCGGTGCCGAAGGCAAAAGCGATGACGACCCCGACGACGGCGGCCAGCACCGCGGCGATCCCGGCGCGCAAGGCGCCGGTACCCAGAGCAGGACGGATGGCTTTGTCCCGCACGGGGACATGCGTTCCGGCGACAAACATGATGAGGGCGAACCCGACGTCGGCTACAAAGGTGAAGGTGGGATCCGAAGAGTCCACCAGTCCCAGTCCCGTGCGTCCGATGACGATGCCCGCCAGCAACTGCCCCAATACAACCGGAAGGTGCCATTTCCGGGGCAGCGCCAAGAGCGGCCCGAGGAGCGCGACCGTGGCGATCAGCGCAAGCTGAAAGAACGACACGTTCCTCCTTCTATTGGCACGGCGGTTCCTCTGCGGTGGTTACCGGGGCGCATCAGCCAGCTTCAGGGGAATGTCCGTGTTCTCGTCGGTGTAGTAGCTTGCGCACACCCGGTGATAGCCATCGGCCACCTGCGCGGGCATGCCCGTGGCCAGATCTCCCCGCACCATCAGGATGGGCGAGAGCTTCTTGCCCTCCTTGATCTTCTTCAGGTCCGACGCCACGTGGGCGTTATCTTCCGGGAGTAGCGCCAACCGGGCGGCACGGAGAATGTCCTTGGCCTTGCGGTGCTGGATGGGCGCCTCTTTGAGGGCGGCGACAACCGAGGCCACCACGTGGTCGGATTCCAGCAGGGAAAGGTAGTCCGCGGCGCTCGGATAGTCCTGGTCCTCGGGCTCCAACAACCAGCGGACTTCGCCCTTGTTATCGTCAGGCATGCGTTGTGCTCCTTGGCCAGCGGTATCGGCTTGCAAACGTCGGCGGCGCCGGACGGGGGACCTTGGAGAGATCCGTGCCGGGACGCCGTCGTCGTAATTCAAGGGCGAGGCTTTCCTGGCCGCGCGCCATCGCCCAACGGTGATTCGCAGCAAAAGCGGGCTTGAGCAGCCAGCTTAGCCGCCGGAGCAGCGGTTTCGATGTACTGACCCGCCAGTCATAGGTGACCACCGTTTCGGGGCCGTCCTGTTCGAAAGTCCAGCGCCCGGTACCACGCAGGTCGCCGCTGGCCGCGATCGCGAAACCTCGCTCCGTCATGGGTTCGGTGACCGTGAACCTCCAGCGAAGCGTGTACGGCAGCCAACCTTTGGAGTGCAGGGAGAAGGCTTTGCCCGTTCCGTCGGCATTTCCCGGATCCAGCGGAACAACCCTCAGGTACACCGAAGGCCACCAGCGGGGCAGTGTTCCGGCGTCGCCCAAAATATCCATGACCTCATGCGGGGTCCCCGCGACGCGCCAGACGGTGAGGAACTCGTAGTCGGCGTTGCTCTTGGAAGTGCCGCCCATTTGCTGCCTCCAGGGCGCGGATGGATAGTGGACTCACAGTACTCATGCCGTTGCACACGGTCAACGGCCCGGCTTCGGCGTGCCCGCCGGCAGCTTACTCCCGGACGGTCACAGTCAGCCGTTGGATGTCATTGTTTCCCATGCCTTGATAGTTCCACTCCGGCGTGTCTGGCTGGGTCTGCCCGGTGGAATCCGTCGCACGGCATGCCAACTCGTGGGAACCGGGCGTTGCGATCCACGTGAATGTCCATCCGCGCCACGCATGCCGGCCGATGGGAGCCTGAAGTTGAGCCTGCTCCCAGACCCCGTCCACACAGACTTCCACACTGTCCACAGTTCCTTTCCCGGACCAAGCCCGGCCGCTCAGTTGGACCGGTCCCGCGTCCACGGTGCGTTGCCGAGTGAAGAAATCGGGAACCCCGGGAGGAACCATGAGGGAGCGGACTTTGATCCGTTGAACGGGCTCGCCGGGATCGCCTGCGTCTTGGGTGTAGCGGTAGGAGTCGAGCTGTTGGTAACCGTCGAAGCTGTGGTCTATTACTTCGATGGACTGCAGCCATTTGACGCTCGTCATCCCGTACCAGCCCGGGACGAGCAGCCGGACAGGGTAGCCATGCTGCGGTGGAAGGGCCTGGCCGTTGACCTCATAGGCGAGCAGGACGTCGTCGGACATTGCTTCCGCGAGGGTCAGGCTGCGAGCGTACCGATGCTCCACACCGCCCTGGATCCCGCGGTCCGCGCCTGTGAAGACGAGCTCGACGGCGTCGGGTGAGACGCCGGCGTCGAGCAGCAACGGAGCGAGCGGGGTACCGGTCCACTCGGCGGTCCCCACTCCACCCTGGTCCCATGGTTGGCTCACCGGACGTGGTTCCAGCCGCGAGCGGCCGTTGCCGGCGCACTCCATCGTGACGGCCTGGGTCCGGCGCTCGCGGTGCTGGAGGTCAGGCAAGGTGTACTCGTGCGGATGGTCCACGAGCCCGCCGATATTCAGCCGCCACGAAACGGGATCAATCTGGGGAACGTCGAAATGGACCAGGAGATAGTGCATGCCCAGCGGTGTGACGGGCCATCGGAGCATTTCCAGCGGCATGGCATGGTTGCGCGAAGCAAGTTGCAGTTCTTCGCGGGTGATAGGACCGCTTGTTGGGGCGGCCGGTGCGGTGGGTTCTGTGGGAGCAGCGGGGGCGGTGGGGGCCGGGGTGGCAACAGCCGCGCCTTCCGCCGTGCGGCCGGTGTTGACGCTCATGCTCCCAGTATGGGCGCCCGGGACGGTGGTGTCACTGGAATTTACCCTGGGCAACGAAGGGCTTGACTAGCGGCGCCTTCGGCGACCGGGGCGTGGCGACGGGGGCGCGGGGGTCCGACGTCGGGCTGCTGGGAAAGTATTCTTCATTGAGTTGGTCTTTGGTGCTCTCGCTCCAGGACAAAGACAGAAGAAAGAAGGAGAGCCTCCGTGAAGATCCGAGCACCGCGAGTCGACGTGAGTGGCGTTCTCCTTGTCTGGGCCCTGATATTCGGGCTGTGGCAGCCTTTTGTATGGTGGCGGGGGATTGTCGCTGCCGTATGTTTGATCGTCGCGCTGTGGGGCTTTGCCGGGTGGTACCGGCGTCGTCCTACGCGGGGGCGTTAGCGCACTTAATTGCAGGGCGGTTGGCAGTTATCTGTTTTTGAAGATCTTCGATGGTGGGGAGTGGAGATGGTTCAGTCCGGGAAGCTGATTCTGATTGGCTATTGGTGCGGTCCCGAGACAGACCCGTCATGGCCTTCTCCCGAGGGTGTTGGCGGTTTTGAGGGAGACATGGCCAGCGTCCAGCCAAAGGCAAGCGTCGCGCATGCGAGAACAGCTGCCGCGCACACGCCGAACCCAGTCATCACTAGCACCGATATGTCCGCCAGGAACAACAACCGGGCTATGAGAGAACGACCGAGGCGAACACCGCCCTGGAGATCCACCGGGCCAACCATGAGGAGGAGGGTGGGCCCGATCATCGCAATTGACCTTTCCGCAGTTCCTGATGCGCCGCCAAGAGCGCAGCTCCCCCCGAACGTCGAAGACTTTGCGACACCGCGGATTGGGTAACCCCCTCCTGACGGGCAAGTTCTGTTTGCGAGTATCCGAGAAGAGTGCCCGCAGTCAGTCGGCGATCACGTGGGCGCATCGAACTGATCGATGCGTCCCGGAGCAGCAGGAAACCCTTGACGAGCGCCGCTGTCCCCGATTCGCCTTCCTTATTCGATACGAACCAGGAGCGTAGGTAAGGCTCGGTGCCATGCTCGCGGCGATGTGTTTCCTCGATTGCCTCTCGCGCGTTCCACCAAGCCGACCCGTCCTGAATAGTGCCGGGAGCCCACTCATCGACGTCGACCGTCTCGCCGCGCCCGAGGCCGAATCTGCAGTCCACGCCTTCGGGAAGCGCGAGGCGTACCAACGAGGTCGTCAGAAGTGCGTCGCCAAGGGAGAAGAATATGGCTTGGAACTCGTCTCCCACAGTAGGCCAGAGCGAACGGCGCATGGGGCGCCCATCGTATGCCCACTCGAAAGCTTCCCGGATGGAACGCTGCGCGCCAACACGGTCCTTGAGCTCTCGAGATTTCGAGGCGTTCCTGAGTCGGGACGTCGTGCACTCCTCTTGATCCTGTTCAAGGACTCCTCGCCGCGTCCCCGCTCGCCGGGTCGACGCGCAACAGCACTCAACCACTTAGCGCAGTGGTACTTTGCGTTTATGGCAAATGCCCTCGCGTGGTTCTCACAGTCCGGTGTGGTGCAAGGAGTAATTCTCGGTGCCGTGCTGGCGTTCTTGACGGCGATCCTCGTGATGAATGCCGTGGGCAGGGCGGTCACGACGACTGTCAACGGTTGGAGTGCCATCCGCAAATGCGGCCAGCCCGGCAACGGAGTCCTCGTCCGGGCCGCCTGCGCCAAAGCCCTGCCCGTCGTGAATGTGTTTGAGGAGGCCGCGTACTGGACGGCCACCGTGGATGGCTCAGGGCAAACGCTGAGCGGCGGGCATGGATATGTCCTGCATTTTCCTGCCGGGAAACTCCCGCCGAATGACGCCTTCTGGTCGCTCACTCCGACCGATACCGTCGGGTACATGGTGGACAATCCCACTAATCGCCACAGCGTCGGTGACCGTTCGCCTCTCGCGCAGAACGCCGACGGTTCAGTCGATATCTATCTCCAGCATCAGGCTCCGGGCGGGCACGAGCAGAATTGGTTGCCAATTCCTTCCGGGAAGTTCAAGCTGATGTTCCGCGTGTATCTGCCTGGCGCGGCGATTCTCGACGGCACGTACCAATTGCCGCGCATTGTCAGGGGGCAGTGAGATGAACCGCCTCATCTTGAAGTACGGACGTCCCCTTACGGCCGTCATTCTGGCGGTCTTCGCTTGGGTCATCTACCGGCGGATCGCGAGCGGGGACGGGATCATTCCACTCGTCATCGCGGCAGTCATCGTATGGGGGCTCGGCGCGCCCGCTTTCATCTACCTCTGGCCGCGACTCACGGTCAATGGGTACAAGAGGGCGATCCTCAAGCATGGGTTCGGTGACGGCCCCATCCCCGTCAACACGCTGTACGCCGTGCCCGGCACCTCGTCCCCGTCGACGTCGCGCGGGAGCCTTATGGCAACCGGAGCCGACGATTTGCTCTACGTCGGCGGCTGGCTCGACTTAAGCAAAGGGCCCCAAGTCCTTCACGTACCAGACATGGCCGGGCGTTACTTCAGCGTGCAGTTCACCGACCCGTCGAAAAGCACAAATTTTGCCTACGTCGGCAAACGCACGACGGGAACCAAAGCCGGCGACTATGTTCTCAGCGGGCCTGGCTGGAACGGAACGGTACCGAACGGCATGACGCAGATTTCCTCGCCGACCCACTCCGCGCTCGTCATTGGCCGCGTCTTCGTTGAAAGCGACAGCGACCTTCCGACCGCTTACGCGCTCGCGAAGCAAATGCAGCTCGCGCCGCTGAAGCAGTAGCGGTCGACGTGACCGGCCCAGATGTACGACGGCGAACGGCTCGCGGCCGATGACTTGCCGAAAGGCCCTTTCAGGACACAGGGGGAGATCAGAATGTCTGCAACGCTCAAGCTGACGCACAGGACCATCGGGGTGGAAGTCCGTCGCGGCCCGTACGAGGCCATCGTCGATGGGAAACATGCCGGGACTGTCGAACTGAACGAGACGATCGACATAGCGGTCGAACCTGGACATCACACCCTGCAAGTCCGAAATGGCCGAAATTCGAGCAGGACCAAGTCTTTCGACGTCGCCGAGGGCGAGATCGCCAGATTCCGGTGCGGCGGGAAGAGCCCCCTACCGATCTTTCTCTTGTCCTTCATCGTTCCCAGCCTGGCACTCACGCTCAAACGCGAGTAGATGCAGCCCGCCGATCCCGTGTGAGGGTTATCGGCGAAAGGTGACGTGGATAATGCCGCTTTCGGCCGTCTCTGACGCGACGGTGTATTCGCTTTCCAGCCCCCGGAGATCGTCCCAAAGCCGTATTCCACTACCGAGCAGGATGGGTGTGATCGCGACGTGTAGCCGATCGACAAGTCCGGCCCTGAGGTAGTCGCGCACAACGGTTGGGCCCCCTCCGATACGTACGTCCTTTTCACCCGCCACACTGAGTGCTCGTCCAAGTACTTCTTCGGGGCTGGCACTTACGAAGTTGAAGGTCGTACCGCCGGCCATCGAGATGACAGGGCGGGGCGTGTGAGTGAGGACGAACACCGGGACGCGGAAAGGAGGCTCGTCGCCCCACCAGCCCTTCCAATCGGGGTCATCGGGGAAGTTATGGAACCCGAACATGCCGGCACCCATAATCTCGGCTCCGATCCCCTCGAAGTAAGCCGCTGCGTATCTGTCGTCGACGCCGGACGTTCCTTCTCCACTCGTGTCATGCAAGACCCGCTCACGGAACGTGCGGGTGGACGTATATGCCTCAACCAGGCGGCCCCAATCCGAGCCAAAGGGATTCTCCGGAGTCGCGTCGGTCGTCGTGGCGAAACCATCCAGCGAGATATTCAGGTCAACTCGAACAGCCATGGTGAAGGTCCCCTCTGATCAGTGGTTGCGTTATGCAATCACCATACTGGTGCCGAGATCATCATCACGGAGGAATTCACGGAAGAATTCATCGTTTCTGAGAGCGCGATCCACCTTTGCCTTCACTCGCGTGCATGCAAGAATCGCAGCTAAGCCGCTCATTGTCTGCCGAAAAGATCGACGCAGGGGGGCATTGCTTTATGGGCGCATGGGATACATCCGTCTTTGGCAACGACGACGCAGCGGATTTCTCGTTCGAATTCGATGACGCCAACACCGTAGCGAAGGTTGCGCCGATCATCGAAAACGCACTGGACGTCGTGCTCAACTCGATGCCCGACCTGGAGGCCCCGGACGGCGCGACCGGGCTGGCTGCTGCTGCACTCGTTGTCGCGTGGAATGAGCCGGGGCTGCTAGGGGACGACGCCGCCTATGCCCCGGAGCCCTGGCCACGAACGACCGAGCCCCTGCCTCGAAATCTGAACACGAAAGCCGCGGCCGTGCTTGACCGTATGAAAAACGCCGAAGGAAATGAACTGGCTCAACTGTGGGCGGAATCGGGACAAACCGGCGAGTTCACAGCCGAAATCGCCCGCTGGCGCTCACGCTTGTCATGAATAGGCATTCTGGTGCGCTCATTCTGATCACTGTTATTGATCTAGCCGGCTGTACCTATACAGATTCAGCTAGAGAGCCGCCCCAGCCGAGAACATCAGGTTCAGCCGCAACCATTGCCTCACCGAACAGCGTGCCCAGAACGGTCGAGGGCAATACGCCCGCTATCGGCAGCGTTGTGATCTACGACTACCAGGCCCGGCTAGCCTACGGAGCCGCCAACCTAAAATGACGTTCGTCCGAATGACGCGTTCCGACAATTTAGAAGCCATTACGGCGACGCTGCCCGGCCCACCATTTCGTGATTCGGAGGTCGCTGAGGTCAAATCGCCCGTCGGGCAGCGCGGCCCGGATGCGCTCGTCGTCAAACATGAGAGTCGGGCGGATTCCTTCGGGGAGTTCGGGTGCGAACGGCGCGGGCTCGCTAACCCCTTCGGCGAGCATCCGCGCTTGTGCTTTCGCTACGAGCGGCACCACCATTGTCCACTCCGTTAGCTGCGCGAGTGCCCAGATGGCCCAGAGCGGGGCGCGTACATAGATAGGCCGCCGCCCGGCGACGCGGGCGATTCGGCGAATGGCTGTGCCGAACTTAAGTTCCTCGGCTCCTACGACGGCGACGGTCGGGTTGGGAACGCGTCCCTCGAGAGCTGCGAGCAACACATTGACCGCTTCCTCGACCGGCACGGGCCGGACCGTCCGATCACGGCACCCCACAGTCGCGAAAACCGGCCACGTGCGCACGGCACGAGTCGCATGATCCACCATGTGATCGCCCGAGCCGTAAATCATCCCCGCCTTGAGGATCGTGTGGTGGATCCCGGACTGCCGCACGAGCTCCTCGGCGGCCCACTTCGTCTCGTGGTAAGCCGAACCACAGTCGGGTCGGGCCCGAAGGAAGCTCAGCATGACGATCCGCTGCACGCCTGCTCTGCGGGCAGCCTCGACGACGGCGCGGGTGCCGTCGACGTGCACGTGCGCGAAGGTCTGATCACCGATCTCGCGATTGATCCCCGCGCAATGTGCGACGACGTCGCAGCCTGCGAACGCCGCCGTCAATGCGTCCACGTCATCGATGGGCACGCCCGTCCGACGAGACACGATGACCGTGTCCGCGGGATCCAACCGCTCGGCGAGGTGACGCCCGACGAACCCGGTACCGCCAGTGATGGCAACACGCATGATGTCCTCCTTCGCTTATTAGCAATGAAGCTAAACTGTATATAGCAATTGTGCTATATTGCAAACATGACAGACGCAGCGTCAGACATCTTCGCCGCTCTAGCGCACCCAACGAGGCGGCAGATCTTGCAGGACCTCAAGGACGGCGAGCTTGCCGCCGGTGAGATTGCAGCGCGGTTCCATGCCACCGGGCCGACCATCTCCCGGCACCTGAGCGTCCTGCGCCATGCGGGCCTGGTCACCGAGCGGCGCGACTCCAATCGCATCCTGTACTCGCTCGTGGGTGAACGGCTTGCCCTGTCGGTCGGTGACTTCCTCTCGACCGTCTGCCCCGAACAGATCGTGCTACGCGAGGTCCGGAAGCGCAGCACCGGCCGCGTAACGGAGGCGCAGGCTTGACGGCCATCTCCGCGCTCATCACTCCGTGGTACAGGCGCAACCCGGCTCGAGCTGGAGGTGGCTCGGAACTGCAAGGTTCCGTGGCCGCAACGCCGATTCTCGACCATGAAACACCGGGGATCGCGCAACTGGTTTCCCGATCACAGAACCTCGCGCAGTCCACTGAGCAGGTGGCTGTGCTTCAAGCAGCCCACTCGATCATCCGCGATGAGGTGCGCGCCGTGTACGCGCTGGAAGAGAGCACGCCCACCTCCCGCACCCTCGCGCGCGGCTTCGGCTCATGCAGCCAACGCCTCGCAATTCTCGAAAGCGCCGCGCGAGGCATCGGAGTTGCAACAAGAGTGCGCGCCCTACTCATCGATCGGTCCTTCTGGTACCCGCGTTTCCCACACATCGGCCTTGCCCTTCCGGACCGGATACTGCTCGCATGGCCGGAATTCAACATTGAAGAGTGGCGGCCTGCGTCCGAGCTCTTCGGCACGATCGGATGCCGCGGAGGTGGATCATTCACAAACAGCGGCTCGGAAACTCTGTTCGAGGCTGCCGGGCGTTGCGCCGTTGACTGGGACGGCCGGGCAGAGGAAGATGCGTATGACCTTTCACGGTTCATCCGGGCCGACTACGGGTACTTCGCGAACCGGGATGACGCCTTCAGGCAGCTCGGACAAACCCTCTGCGCACCGTCTCGCGCAATCGCAGACCCCGTTCTGCGACGCATCTCCGCCTGAATAGCGATTCCCGGGTGACCCCCGCACGACTGGTTAACCCCTCAACCTCCACAAAATCCCCGCACGGCTACAATGAGACATATGCCGGATATCGAGCGTTGGCCCACCGGACGGTTGCTGTCTACAGCAGCCCGGCTGGTGGAACACGCTTGGGACGAGAATCTCAGGGCAATCGGCCTCACCCACGCCGGCGTCATCGCGCTGGAAGTTCTTTCAGCCACCGGCCCCATCACCCAGACCACGCTGGCCCAGATCGTGCGCGTGCAGGCCCAGACCATGGGGCAGACCCTCAGCAGGCTCGAGGCCCACGGCCACGTAAGCCGCCGTCGAAGTTCCGAGGACCGCCGGGTGCACGTTGTTTCGCTGACCGACGCCGGCACGGAAGCACTTGAGCGGGCGGTCGAATCGGAACAACAGGTTCTTGCCCAGGTGTCGATCGATACGTCGATGTTCAGGCAGGAATTGAAAACAGTCGTACGCGAGCTGGCAGACCGACAAGCACCAAGGGGAGACGACGCCGGCGCCCCTTATGCCTCCGCGGGACGCGAAGAATAGTCCGAGGAGACCTCGACGGCGGACCGCCCGCCGGGCGTAGGACCCTCACCGCGCCCGGACCGCTCACCGCGGGCAGCCAACTCATCCAGGACCGCGTCGTACCAGGACTTGACCCCGAACCCAGGCTTCCCGACGTCGAGCAGCCTGAAGAGGGCGTCGGCCAAAAAGTTGAGCTCCGCAACGGACAACTTCGCAAGCCCCTGGACCGGGTCTAGTTCGCCTTCCAAGCATGCGGTGAGTAGTGCGTTCACAGCGCAGCTCCAAGCGTGAGGGCAGCCATGCAAGAAGACTTGGAAGAGAGGGGGGTCCGGCGGGTCATGGGGTCACTCCATGGAAAGAGTTCCTAGGGCCGCTGCATAACCCACCCTGATGATATCGACACGCCGAGTCGCGCGGCAAGCGCGCCGCGCCGCCCGAAGCCCGCACCAACACAGCCTAAATGGCGCGTTCAGTCCCTCGTGCGTCGCCGGACAAGCCAAACCACCACGGCCAGGACAGCGGCGGCGCAAAGCACAGGGCCGAAACGGCGCACCAGCACCGGCCACACCGCCGAGCCCAGATCCAATTCCGACGACGACGCGGACGGTGCGGACGGCGCGGACACAGGCGCAGGTGCAGCCGCTGCCGCAGACACAGGCGCCGCCGGCGGCTCGGTCACCGGTGCTGCAGGCCCCGCGGTAGCGGGCCCGCCGGCAGGCCCGGCGGGCGGCTCCCCAGGCGCCGCCACATCGGCCGCCCCGGACTCTGCAGACGCAGCCGAGTCTCCGGCGTCGGGCTCGATATCGCTCGGAGCCCCGCCGCCCGCCTTACCAATCACGCACTGGACAAACTGCTCCAGCAACTTGTCTGAGATGTCCTGGATGACGCCCCGGCCGAACTGGGCCGGTTTGCCGGTGACGTTCATGTCGGTGGTCACGTCCACGGAGGTGCCGTCGCCTTCGGGCGTGAGCACTGCAGTCACGGTGGCGCCGGCCGTGCCGTTGCCGCGTTTATCCTTGCCCGCGGCCGAAATGACCACCGTATGCGTCTCCTGGTTGCGCTCGAGGAATTCACCGGTGCCGGTGTAGATCATGGCGATCGGTCCGAGCTTGACCTTGACCGTTCCGGTGAACTGCTCGCCGCTCACGGACGTGAGGGTCGCCCCGGGGAAACAGGGCGCGATGTCTTCCAGTTGGTTGAAGGAATGCCAGGTGTCCTCCAGCGAACTGGGAACGACGAAGTGATGTTTGAGTTCCACGTCTCCCTCCCGCCCGGATTCCGCTAGAGCCCGGCGGCCGCGATGACGGCCCGCTTGGTCAGGACCTCGGCCAGGTGGCGGCGGTAGGCCGCGTCCCCATTGAGGTCGCTGGCGGGATCGGTCCCTTCGGCTGCGTGTACGCTCGCCGTGGCGATCGCCTCCCGGGTCAGCGGGGCCCCGGCGAGTGCCTGTTCGACGGCGGTCGCCCGCAAGGGCGTGCTGGCCATGTTGGTCAGGCCGATCCTCGCCTCGGCGATGGTGCCGCCTTCCACCCGGACCATCGCGGCCACGGCGACGATGGACCATTGCTGGGCCACCCGGGTGAATTTCTCATAGTGCGCGCCCCACCCGGTGTACTTCGGCACCCGAATATGGGTGAGGATCTCGCCGTCGTCGACGGCTGTGGTGAAGTACCCCTGGAAGAAGTCCGCCGCTGCCACCCGGCGTTCCCCGTCCGGACCTGCCAGGATGAACGTCGCGTCCGCGGCCAGCACCGGTGCGGGCATGTCGCCCGCCGGGTCGGCGTGCACCAAGGCGCCGCCGAACGTACCGCGGTGGCGCACCTGCGGATCCGCGACCGTCGCCGCGGCCATGGCCAGCAACGGCACGTGCTCGGCAATAAGCGGGTCGGTGGCTATCTGGTGGTGCGTCGTCATGGCTCCGATCAGCAGTGCATCGCCGTCATCCTGCACTCCAGTGAGCTCGCCGATCCGGCCGAGGTCGACCACCATTGCGGGGTCGGCCAGACGCAGCTTCATCACGGGGATCAGGCTTTGACCCCCTGCCAGCAGCTTCACGTCGTCGCCGGCGTCAGCCAACACGCCCAACGCCTCCGCCACCGTAGCCGGTGCGGCATAATCGAATGCGCTCGGAATCATTGCACACCTCCGGTGGTCTTGGCTTCTTCAAGGGCGGCCCACACACGCGACGGCGAACAGGGCATCTTGATGTCCTTCACTCCAAGGTGCCGCACCGCATCCAGCACGCCGTTGACAATGGCGGGCGTCGAGGCGATGGTTCCCGCCTCGCCGACTCCCTTGGCCCCCAACTGGTTGGTGGTCGAAGGGGTCTCGGTACGCGCCGTCGTGAAGTGCGGGAGATCCGGCGCACTGGGCACCAGGTAGTCCACAAACGAGCCCGTGACCAGGGTTCCGGCGTCGTCGTGCACGGCCTCCTCATAGAGGGCCTGCGCGATTCCCTGCGCCAGGCCGCCGTGGACCTGGCCTTCCACGATCAGCGGATTGACCACCACCCCGACGTCGTCCACGCAAACGTACTTGCGGATGGTGACCTGCCCGGTCTCGGTGTCCACTTCCATGGCGGCCAGGTGAGTGCCGTGCGGGAAGGAGAAGTTCTGCGGGTCGAAAGTGGCGTCCGAGTCCAGATTCGGCTCGAACCCGTCCGGCATGTTGTGCGCGGAGAAGACGGCGAAGGCGATTGCACCGAACGCCGTGGACTGATCGGTGCCCTTGACGCTGAACTTGCCGTCGGTGAACTCGATGTCCTCTTCGTTGGCTTCCATCATGTGCGCTGCCACAACCTTGGCCTTCTCGATCACCTTGTCCGCGGCGGCCAACACAGCCATTCCGCCGACAGTCAGTGACCGGGAGCCGTAGGTGTCCAGGCCGCGCTGGGAGGTCTGGGTGTCCCCATGAAGTACCTCGACATTTTCGAACGGCACTCCCAACCTGTCCGCCACGAGCTGGCTCCACGCGGTTTCGTGGCCCTGGCCATGGGCAGAAGATCCCGTGACCACCTCGATATTGCCGGTCGGCAGCACCCGCACTTGGGCGTGCTCCCAGCCGCCGGCGGCGTAACTGAGCGCGCCAAGCACCCGGGACGGAGCCAGGCCGCACATTTCGGTGAACGTGGAGATGCCGATGCCGAGCTGGACGGGATCGTTGGCTTCGCGGCGCCGCGCTTGCTCGGCGCGAAGCTCGTCGTAGCCAAAGAGCTCCACAGCCTTCGCGGTGGCGGCCTCGTAGTTGCCACTGTCGTATTCCAATCCAGCGACGGTGGTGAAGGGGAATTCCTCGTGTGTGATCCAGTTCTTCTTCCGCACCTCCAGAGGATCCATGCCGAGTTCGACGGCGAGTTCGTCCATTAAGCGCTCGATCGCAAAGGTTGCTTCGGGTCGGCCTGCGCCACGGTAGGCATCGGTCCACGCCTTGTTGGTGAAGAGGTTGGTGCATTCGAACCTGTAAGCGGGGAACTTGTAGATCGAGTTGTACATGAACGCGCCTAGGATCGGGACCCCGGAAGTGACCAGGCCCAGGTAGGCGCCCATGTCCGCCAGCAGATGCACGTCCAGCCCTGTGACGATCCCTTCCTTGGTGGCCGAGAGCTTCACCTTCTGCACTTGGGCGCGGCCGTGGTGGGCCGCCATGAGGGATTCACTGCGGGTCTCGGTGTACTTGCACGGTTTGCCGGTGTGCCGGGCCGCAAGCACGGTGATGGCTTCCTCGGGCGTCACCTGCAGCTTTCCGCCGAAGCCGCCGCCCACGTCGGGGGCGATCACGCGGACTTTGCTTTCCGGAATGCTCAGGGTCAGCGCCAGCATGAGCCGCAGAATATGCGGTATCTGGGTGGCCGACCACACCGTGATCTGCTCACCCGTGGGGTCCACTACCGTCGACCGAGGCTCCATGAAGGCCGGGATCAGCCGCTGCTGGTAGAACGTACGCTCAATGAGGACTTCCGCGCCCTCGAGCGCCTCGCTGATCGTTTTGCCTGTGCCGGCCTCGCCCGAGTCAAAGATCCAGGTTGCCGATTTGTTGGTTCCCAGGTCCGGGTGGGCAAGCACCTCATCCTTCAACGCCTCTTCCAGGTCCAGGACGACGGGCAACTCCTCATAGCCGACATCGACCAGTTCGACGGCGTCGCGGGCCGCTGCGGCGCTGCGGGCAATGATGCACGCAACGACTTCGCCGGCAAAAGCCACGGCGTCGACGGCGATCGCCGGGTGGGCTGGTGCCTTTTGTTCGGGCGTTATCGGCCAGGCGTTGGGCAGGCTTCCCTGCTGCGCGGCCACATCCGCTCCGGTAAGCACGGCGACGACGCCGGGTGACGACTTCGCGGCGGAGGCGTCGATCGACGTGATCTTCGCGTGGGCGAACGGACTGCGGACCATGGCCAAATGGAGCATGCCGGGCAACGTGATGTTGTCCGTGTACCTGGAGCGTCCTGTGATGAGGTGGGCATCTTCCTTGCGGAGGCGGGCCCTGCCGACTTCGGTGATGGTCATGCCACACCTGCCGTTTCCGTTTCATCGCTGTCCGCGGACACCGTGCTGTCAGCTGAAACCGTGCCGTCAGCAGCGGCCTGCACCGCGGCAACAATGTTCTGGTATCCGGTGCATCGGCAAAGGTTTCCTTCCAGGCCGTCCCGGATTTCCTGCTCGGTGGGGTGCGGGTTTTCGGCGAGAAGGGAGGCCGATTGCATGATCATGCCGGGCGTACAAAAGCCGCATTGGAGCGCATGGCATTGGTGGAAGGCTTGCTGCAGCGGGGCGAGCTTGCCGTCCCGGGCCAGGCCTTCGATGGTGGTGACGTTGTGGCCGTCTGCCTGAACCGCGAACATGGTGCAGGATTTGACGCTGACTCCGTCCAGATGGACGGTGCAGGCGCCGCAGTTGGTAGTGTCGCAGCCGATCAATGTGCCGGTCTTGCCAAGCCGTTCGCGCAGGTATTGGACCAGCAGCAATCGTGGCTCGACATTGTCCGTGTAGCTCACATCATCGACGTCGACGGTGATCGTCTTGGAACTCGCCATTGGGATCTCCTGTCGCGTTGGAAGACGAGCACGACTGCCCGGCATCCAGTCCTGATGTGACACAGGTTACTCCTCGGAGGGGGCGAGCGCCTTAGCCCGGCTTGAGTTCGTACCCCGCATCCTCGTGGTCCGCTTCGACGGTGGGTTCGTGGTGGATCCGGGCCTCCATGGTGCTCAATCTTCCGCCGCCGCCACCCCAGTGCAAGGCAATGATTTCGGCGGCGATGGAGACGGCTGTTTCCTCGGGCGTGCGGGACCCCAGGTCCAGGCCGATCGGGCTGGAGAGCCTGGCCAATTCGGCCTCGGTCAGGCCCGCTTCACGTAGCCGTTCCAACCGGTCGTGGTGTGTGCGCCGGGATCCCATCGCCCCCACATAGGCCACGTTGTGGCGCAGCGCCAATTCCAGCAGCGGCACGTCGAATTTCGGATCATGCGTCAGCACGCAGATCACGGTGCGCTCATCCACTTGGCCGGCGCTGATCTGCGCCTGCAGGTAACGGTGCGGCCATTCCACCACCACCTCGTCCGCCTGCGGGAACCGGGCAGCCGTTGCGAAAACCGCGCGTGCGTCGCAGACCGTGACCCGGTAGCCAAGGAAGCTGCCTTGTTTGGCGACGGCGGCGGCAAAGTCGATCGCGCCGAACACCAGCATCCGCGGCTGCGGGGCGAAACTGAGGGCGAAAACGCGCATGCCCTCCCCGCGCCGCTGTCCGTCCGGTCCGTACATGAGCGTGGCGTTGCGGCCCGCGGCCAGCAGGCCCTGGACGTCGTCGGATACCGCATGATCGGCACGCTCGCTGCCCAGGGAGCCGACAAACCCATCAGGGCGGACCACCAGGTGGCGGCCCAGCCAGGCCGGATCGGGGTGTTCGATCACGGTGACGATGGCAACCGGCCGGCCGGCACCGACGTCGTCCGCCACCTGTGGCAATTCCGGGAAGATCTCGGTGGAAACCGGCTCCACAAAAATGTCCAGGATCCCGCCGCAGGTCAGGCCGACCTCGAACGCGGCGTCGTCACTGATGCCGTAGCGCTTTAGAACCGGCCGGCCGGACTCGACCACCTTGGTGGCCAGTTCGTAGAGCGCTCCTTCGACGCACCCGCCGGACACCGAGCCGACAGCGCTGCCGTCGGCGTCGACCATCATGGCGGCCCCGGCCGGGCGCGGTGCGGAGCGGAAGGTGCGCACCACCGTGCCGAGTCCTACTGTGTGGCCTGCCGCTATGGCGGCGACCAGATCGTCCAAGACCTCACGCATTGGCAACCACGTCCAACAACTCCTCGAAACTCTGCATTGAGTGCCCCCCTATAAAGAAGTCAACGTGCGGCAGCACCGCCCTGATTCCCCGTTGCAGGGGCTCGTACCCGGCTTTGCCCCGGTGCGGGTTGGACCAAATGATCCGCCTCGCCAGATGGTGCAGCCGTTCGGCCTGGCGTCCCAGCAGTGCCGGGTCGCCCCGCTCCCAGCCGTCGCTTGCAATCACGACGACGGCGCCGCGCACCATCACGCGCTGGCCCCAGCGGTCGTTGAACGCTCGCAGCACCTCGCCAAGCCGGGTTCCCCCGGACCAGTCGGGGACCGTGCGGCCGGCGAGGGCCAGGGCATTGTCCGGGTCCGGAACCCGAAGTGCGCCCGTCACACGGGTCAGCCGGGTACCCAGCGTGAAGACCTCCACCTGGCGCGGAGCGGCTTCCACTACCCGGTGGGCCAGGCGGAGCAGGCTGTCCGCGTACGGCGCCATCGAGCCCGAAACGTCGATCAACCAGACCATCCGGCGGGTTTTGCGCGGAGCCCGGGCGCGGCGCAGCGGTCCCGGTTCGCCGCCGCGGCGCAGTTGATCGCGCAGGGTCCGTACGCGGTCGACGTCGCCGTGCCGGTCGAGGTGCTTGCGCCGGGTCTGCCGGGTGGGCAAGCGCACCGGCAGCTCCTCGAACATCCGGTGCAGCAAGGCCCGTTCCACGTCGTCCAGAATGGCTATATCGCGGTGCCGCAGCAACTCCCGGCGGCTGGCGAGTGCCCGCAACTGTTCCCGCCCAGCTTCCGTGCCGCCGTCGTCGTTGTCCAAAGCGGCGGCGCTGACGGACGTCGCGGAGGTCTGCAGGCGTTGGGCGGCGGAATGTTCCACGGTGAACCAGGCCTCAAACGTCCGCTGGTAGGCGGGCAGATCCTCGGGCGACGCGCACAGGGTGGCGCGGCCGGCCCAGAACACGTCCGAGCGGCGGTCTGGGGCGAGCCTGCCAACGGCGTCGACGAAGCTGAGCGAGCGGTCCGCGGTCACTTTAACGCCGGCCGCACGCACGGCGGCAGCAAAGGCCAACAGGATCTCTTCGGCGCTGTGGCCTGTGCTCTGTCCTGCCTCGGGGCTCTGTCCTGCCGGTGGCATGGGCTCAGCCGAGCATCCGGGCCAGGGCCGCCGAGACCCGCTCGGTGTCTTCGCGGTACTTGCACAGGGCGCCGATGCTGGCCGCGGCCGAGGCCAAATCAAGCTCCGCCCGGCCGAGCTGGTGCAAAGCACGCGCCCAGTCCAGGGTTTCGGCCACGCCGGGAGGCTTGAGCACGTCGTCGGTGACCCGGATCTGCTGGACCGCGCGCACCACCTGCTCGGCCAGGAGCGCGGGCACCTGGGGGAGCCGGGTGCGCACAATTTCCACTTCGCGTGCCAGACCGGGGTGGTCGATCCAGTGGTAGAGGCACCGGCGTTTGAGGGCATCGTGCAGGTCGCGGGTCCGGTTGGAGGTGAGCACGACGATCGGCGGGGTGTCGGCCTTGACCGTGCCGAACTCCGGGATGGAGACCTGGTAGGTGGAGAGCACTTCCAGCAGGAACGCCTCGAACTCGTCGTCGGCCCGGTCGATTTCGTCGATCAGCAGCACGGCCGGGCTCTGTTGGAGCGCCTTGAGGATGGGGCGGGCCAGCAGGAACCGTTTGTCGTAGAGCGAGCTTTCCAGCTCGGCCACGCTCAATCCCGCGCCCATTCCCGCGCCGCCGCTGGCCTCCACGCTGCGCAGGTGCAGGATTTGGGCAGTGAAGTCCCAGTCATACAACGCCTGCGAGGCGTCGATTCCCTCATAACACTGCAAACGGATCAGTGGTAGCCCGAACCCTTCCGCCAGGGCCTCGGCGAGGGAGGTCTTGCCGGTGCCCGGTTCGCCCTCCAGAAGCAGTGGCCGTTCCATGCTCAGGGCGAGGTAGCCGATGGTGGCAAGGCCCTCATCGGCGAGGTAGCCGGTGGCGGCCAGCATTTCGGCCAGCGCTGTGGCGGAGCTGATCGACGTCTGCGTCATGGCACCAGCATAGGGTCACTGGCCCGGCTGCGGTCTGCTTGGGCTACCCGCCGATGTACGACATCTCGATCTTGTGAGCCGCGGCGTCCTTAGGTGTGTGTGAACTACGCAGTTCCGAGTAGCGGTCCGTGCGGCCGCCCCACAGGGCGGACAACGCCGTCGAAAGCTCGACGTCGGACGCGCCGCCCCTCAGAAGTGCCCTCAGGTCCGTTCCGGCCGTGGCGAAGAGGCACGTGAACAGCTTCCCGTCGGCGGAGAGCCTGGCCCGGGTGCATCCGCGGCAAAAGGCTTGGGTCACGCTGGAAATGACCCCGATTTCGCCGCTGCCGTCCGCGTAGCGCCAGCGATCCGAGGTCTCGCCGGGATAGTTCGGCGTCACCGGCTCCAGCGGGAAAACCGCGCCGATGCGGGCCAGGATCTCGGCGGAGGGCACCACTTCATCCATTTTCCAGCCGTTGGACGCACCCACGTCCATGTACTCGATGAACCGCAGAATGAAGCCGGACCCCTTGAAGTGGCTCGCCATGGGAAGAATGTCCTGGTCGTTCGTCCCGCGCTTGACCACCATGTTGATCTTCACCGGCCCCAGTCCGGCGGCCTGGGCAACGTCCGCGGCGTGAAGGACCTTCGCTACGGGATAGCCGACGTCGTTCATGGCCTGGAAGGTCTCCTCCCGCAGGGAGTCCAGCGAGACCGTCACCCGGTTCAGCCCGGCATCCTTGAGGGCTTCCGCCTTCTGGGCCAGGACCGAGCCGTTCGTGGTCATGGCCAGGTCCGGTGCCAGCCCGTCGGGAGTGCGCAACCGGGCCAGCATCCGGACCAGTTCCTCGATGTCCTTCCGCAGCAGGGGTTCCCCGCCGGTCAGCCGGATCTTCCGCACCCCGTGCCCCACCGCGATCGACGCCAGCCTGGTGATTTCCTCAAACGTCAGCAGCTGGTCCCGGGGCATGAAAACGAAATCCCGCCCGAAGATCTCCTTGGGCATGCAGTAGACGCAACGGAAATTGCATCGGTCCGTGACGGAAATCCGCAGGTCCCGAAGGGGCCGGTGGAAGGTGTCGGTGATGGAATTGGAGTCCATGCAGCGCCCTCTCAACGCGGTAGTAGTGCCAACCGCTTGTGCCTCTCCCAGCGTATGCCCGGTCCCGAGCGCCCACAATGGAGGGGGTCGAACGACGGTGGAGTTGTTGGCGTCCCGGGGGCCTTCCAGAGCTCACTCGGCCGCTGTGTACCGCTGCTCGGGCTCGAAGACGGTGCCGGCGGCGGCGTCAAGCTCGATGTGTATGGTGCCGTTGAGGTCGGTAAATACGAGCACTCTGCTGCCATCCGCGGGAACGCGGTCGGGTGAGGTTCTCATCCGGGCCCTGACTTCGTGTTGGCCCGCCGTAGAGCCGTACGTCACCGTGACATTAAGCTCGGGGTTGTCCCCGAGCCAGAAGGAGATCTCGCCGAGATGGAGCCGCCCGGCGTAGCGGCGCCCTTCTAGCCGGAGCCGCTCGATGGTTGACTGCCTCTCATGCGCGTGGCGGAGCGCTCCCGGGAGGCGGGCCACCACGGTGAGGCCCCAGCCTGCGGCACACGAAGCCACCACGGCAGAAATTGCGATCGATTCAGTGCCCACCATGCAATCAATCGTTTGACGGATCACCTCGGGAGGATCGGAAGCGATGGCGACAGCAGCCGCGATGCCGCAGCCGACGGCCATGCCGGCAAGGAGTGGGGCCGACCGGAACAACGACGCCGCCCGGCGCTGTCCGAGCCGTTCTCGCGCGTGCTCGGACAAGTCGACCGTGATATGGAGGGTCAGGTAGCCGGCCACGACAAAGCCGGCGATGGTCGGCCATTCATCGCCGACGTCAACCGCGCATCTTGAGGACGTCGTGGAGGTCGCGAGGCATAACAAGGAGGAGCCGAGCCAAGTCAGCGCGCCCCACGCCGCGAAGCACAACACGGCCGATACCACGAGCCGTGTGGTGACGCGTCCTAGAGGCTGCCCAGGAGCCAGCCCGGTGATCCGGGTTCCCTTGTCCGTGGCGGAGAAGACCGGCCGGTGGTCCCACCAGTTCCCCGTGTCCACATCCCGGCGTATCACCGCGTCTGTCATTGCTGCATCTCCCCCCAATGGCCGCATCCTCAATCACCACACTAGACAAAAGTTTGCGAACAATCCGTCTCGAATGGCGAACAGAAACGCCGGTGCCGCCGCTTTCGGCGCCCGGCGTCGCTGCTGAGACAACCAGGGCCGGACTCAGCCGATGGGCTCTGCCATCTTCTCCACGACATATTGGGCGTCCACCGACGTACCGGTCACCGGGTCGGTCATTTCCACCTTCCAGCTGCGGGCAAACTGGTCGACCCCCTGCTTCATTGCCACGGTGCCCGAAATGAGGACGGTGCCCGGCTGGTTCAGGCCGCGTTCCGCCAGGACCGCCAGCCAGTAGTCCGGGCTGAGGAGCGCCTCCAGCGTACTGTCCTGGATCAGCGTGTCCGGAGTTTCGCCCTCGCCCACCCAGCCCTTGAGCGTGATTTTGTCCAAATGGTCGCGAACATCATCCAGGCGCCAGGCTTTGCGACCCAGCACATCCGGGCTCGCGTTCTTGCTCCAAGCCACGCCATGGACCTCAAGTTCGCGATCCGTATGGTCGCACGCCACTGTCAGGAGGACGTCCTCGTCAGTGATCACCAGCGCCCATTCCGCTTCGCCCGAGGTCCTGCCGTGCTGGACACGGACTTCCGGGACCTGCTGGGCCAGGTACGGCGACACCGGGTACAGCGCCGGCGTGGTTGCGGGGCCGGGAACGCCAAGTTCGGCCAGTTCAGCGATGTGGGCCTGCACTTCTTCCTGCTCGCGCCCTGCGTAGCCGGCGTTCAGGAGGTGCTTGACCTGGACGTTCCTCGTGGTGCCGTCGGGAAGTTCAAAGCTCAGAGTCGTCATTTTCTGTCCATCCTTTGCGAGTCCTGCTGGAGAAATTTTTCAGATCGGAAACCGGAAACAGTCGCCAATGTACATCCAGTATGCGTAATGTATACATTTAACGCCAGTGTGGCAGGCGTCACCGTAAACTTCTCGTGGAGGAAACCCATGGCCAACGTTCCAGTTCCGGCTTCCGGCGCAGCGCCCCGTCCAGGAAAGCCGATGCATCCGAAGGGCCTGTACAAGGCCTTTGCCGCAAGCCTCACCGGCACCGCGCTTGAGTGGTACGACTTTGCCGTCTACTCCGCCGCGGCCGCCGTCGTATTCCCCATCGTCTTCTTCCCGTCATCGGATCCCCTGACCGGGACCATCCTGGCGTTCTCCACCTACGCGGTGGGCTATGTCTCCCGCCCTGTGGGCGGCATCATTTTCGGCCGGCTCGGTGACCGCATCGGCCGCAAGAAGGTCCTGGTGTCAACGCTGATGATCATCGGCGTCGCAACGGTGCTGATCGGGGTGCTGCCTGGTTATGGCAGCATAGGCATCTCGGCCCCGATCATCCTGGTATTGCTGCGCTTCGCCCAAGGCGTGGGCGTCGGTGGCGAATGGGGCGGCGCAGTGCTGCTCTCCAGCGAGTACGGCGATCCCCATCGGCGCGGCTTCTGGGCTTCCGCGGCCCAAGTCGGGCCGCCGGCCGGCAACCTCCTGGCCAACGGCATCTTGGCCGTCCTGACCGTCACCCTCAGCGAAGCGCAGTTCATCAGCTTCGGCTGGCGCATCGCCTTCCTTGTCTCGGCCGTGCTGGTGGGGTTCGGCCTTTGGATCCGGCTGAAGCTTGAAGATACGCCGATTTTCAAGGCCATCGAGGCCCACGGTGAGCAGCCCAACGCCCCGGTCCGCGAAGTCTTCAGCAAGGAACTCCGGCCGCTCGTCGCTGCCACCCTGTGCAGGGTTGGCCCGGACGTGCTTTATGCCCTGTTCACTGTCTTCACCTTGAGCTACGGAATCCAGGCCCTCGGCTATGACCGCAGCCAGGTCCTCACTGCCGTGTTGATCGGCTCGGCGTTCCAGCTGTTCATGATCCCGCTGGCAGGGGCCGTCTCCGACCGCTTCAACCGACGCCTCGTCTACGGGATCGCGGCAGTGGTAGGAGCCGTTTGGACTTTCGTCTTCTTCGGCATCCTGGGCGGGCATAGTGAGCCGCTGCTGATCGCGGGAATTGTCCTTGGCCTCATGGCGCACTCCTTCATGTACGGACCGCAGGCCGCCTTCATCGTGGAACAGTTCTCCCCGAGACTGCGGTCCACCGGAAGTTCGCTGGCCTACACCTTCGCCGGCGTGATCGGGGGCGCCATTGCACCCTTGATGTTCACGCTCTTGCTGTCCCAGTTCGGCACCTGGATTCCGGTTGCCATCTACGTGGCCGTGGCCGCCGTCGTCACTGTAGTGGGATTGGCGCTCGGCCGGGACTCCAACACTGTGGAGGACGAGGACTACCGCCTGCTGCTGGAAGGATCTGCGGCAAGCCGACAGTCCACCGTCGCAGAAACCCGCTGACGCTCAGTATGCCTTCGAAAATCCCGACAAGCTGCGCTGGGCGGACAGAAGCTCCCTCAGGTGCGGAGCAGGATGTCCCGGGTCACCGCAAGGTGATGGTCAATGGCTTTCTGGGCCTTCGCCGCGTCGCCGGACATCAGGGCGTCGAGAATGTCCTGGTGTTCAGCGCACACCTGCTCGCGCCGGCCTCCGGTACGGAACAGTGCGGAGACGCCCACCAGAATCTGGCGGACGTGGAGCTTGCTGTACGTCCGGGAAATGAGCTCGTTGCCCGCTGCGTCGATGAGCTGCTGGTGAAACAGGGTGTCCAGGCGGATAAACTCACGGGCCGCTTCCGGGCTCAGTTCCTCGGGGAGCTTTGCCTGCTGGTCAAGGGTTTCCTGCATCGTCTTGGCGGGGACCCGGCCTTGCTCGATGACCAGCCGGGCGGCGTGGCTTTCAAGGATCCCGCGCAGCTCCATCAATTCGGACATCTCCCGGCCAGTCACCGGAGGAACGTAAGCTCCGCGCTGGGGAATCAGTTCCACCAAGCCGTCCGAGACGAGAAGCAAGAGTGCCTCACGCACCGGCGTACGCGATACGCCGATTTCCGCGGCCAGTTCCTGCTCATTCAGGAACTTCCCCTGGACTTCGGGGTCGATCAGGATATTTTCACGCAGGTACGCGTACGCCTTCTCGCGGCCGGACGCCGCAGTCCCCGAACTTTTTCGCATACATCATGTATACAACAATCTGGAGTAAATTCATGCGTTTAGCCGTGGCACAAATCATTACGGGAGCCGATCTGGCCGCCAACCTGGAACTGATCCGAGAATACGCTACCCGCGCCAAGGCCGCGGGAGCCGAAGTCGTCGTCTTTCCTGAAGCAACGATGCGCGCCTTCGGCAACAGCCTGGCCGACGTCGCCGAACCGTTGGACGGACCGTGGGCCACAGCGGTCCGCAGCCTTGCGCATGAGTTGGATATCGCCGTCGTGGCGGGAATGTTCACCCCCGGCGAGGCCGGGCGGGTCCGGAATACCCTTTTGGTCACCGGCCGGGGGTTGGGCACGTCCTACGACAAGATCCACCTCTTTGACGCATTCGGCTTTGCAGAGTCTGATTCTGTCGACGCCGGCACGTCACCCGTGACCTTCGAACTCAACGGCACCGTATTTGGCCTTGCAACGTGTTACGACGTGCGTTTCCCCGCCCTCTTCACCGCCAACGCACGGGCAGGAGCGCAGGTCAACATCGTCTGCGCCTCGTGGGGCGCCGGCGAGGGCAAAGCCGAGCAGTGGGAGCTGCTGGTGCGGGCCCGCGCAGTGGACAGCACCACCTTCGTGGTGGCGTGCGGCCAAGGCAATCCGGCGAGCGTCGGCCTGCCCGCCACTGGCACGGCGCCCACGGGCATAGGGCACAGTGCTGTGATCTCGCCACTGGGTGAGGTGGTGGCTGCCCTTGGGGAAATTCCGGAACTCGCCATCATCGACATCGATCCTTCAATCGTCGAAGAAGTCCGGGGCAAGCTTCCCGTTCTGGCGAATGCCCGGGACCTTTAGCGGCGCGGAGACTGGGGGCCGCCGTCGACGTCTTTGCCGTGTTCGCCGGCCAGCCAATAGGCCGAGCCGTCCGACGTGCGGCTCACGATGCCCGAGTCCACGAGATACCGCCGGAGCATCGGTACATCTCCGGTGAACCGGGCGAGGCGTTCGTTAAGCTCCCGTTCTGCCACGCGCTTGCCGGTGTCCAGGATCCGCGCAGCTACCCAGGCGAGAAGCGTGAGTCGGTCTGCCTCCCGCGCGGGATATCGATCGATGCGGCCGTCCGAAGTCAAGAAGCGCTCGACGCCGGGCGGGCTGGGTGCCGGCGAGAGGCTCGCCAGTGCGTCCCGGAAGATATGCTCGCGGATGCGGTAGCGGACACTGCCTTCGGTCTCGACCGTCTCGACCAGCCCTGCCTGGTTCAGGAGCGTGAGCGCCCGCTCGAGTCTTGCTGGCGAGAGCGAGCTGCCCGGGGTCCCGTCAATGCTGATCTCAGCGAAGACTCTCCGGGCTTGGGCATTTGCCAGTGCCGCGAGGAGGCGCCGCGCATCCGGCGTCGTTGATGAGTCGCTCCCCATGGGCCCAGCATAGGCACAAATCGGCGTCGGGCGGATACGGCGGGCGGGCAGATTATCCGCGGGTTCGCCGCCCTCCCGCGGTTCTCACGGGAGGGCGGCGAGGCCTAAGAAGATTCGACCTAGGCGGCCGGGATGTCTTCGAAGACGAGCTGGTCCAGCAGGACATGGCCCCAGCTTCCCGTGCCGTTATCGACCACCTGGAGCTGGGCGCTCAGGCCGATGAGGTCGGAGACGTTCCACGACGTCCACGCGAGGTGCTCGCTGTCCTGGCCCGTCGCGGTGCGGACAACTTGCCCGTTGACGACCAGATTCACCGTGGTCTGATTGTCCGGCTCACCTCCAACGGAGTTCGGCATGCTGCTGAATACGATCTGGTCCACGATGACGTGACCCCAGGATCCGGTTGCGTGGTCGATGACCTGGAGTTGGGCCTTCTGCCCCACGAGCGTGTGGACGTCCCAGTTCACGTTCGACATCGTCGATGAATTTTGGCCCGTTGCCGTGCGGACTACCTGCCCGTTGACGAGGAGGTTCACCGCAGCGGCACCGGACTGGCCCCACGGGTGGTTTCCTCCCGCGATGAGGAAGTCGATATAGTCCCGCGTGATCGTGAATGTCGGCGACGTGATCGCCCCAGTGGCCGCATCACCTCCTCCGACGTACGTATCGAGGACCTTGGAGCCGAGCTGGTTCGGGAGGGATTCCGCCGTCGGGCTTTGGCCAACGTAACTGCCCGACGCCGTCCAGCCGGCACCCCACGTCGCGCCCTCGAAGTCGGCGAAGACGTCTGAAGGCCTCGGGTTGTTCCCGCCTCCTGCGAGGAAGTTGACGTAGGAGTGGCCGATGGTGAACGACGGCGAGCTCAGCGTTCCGGTCGACGCGTCGCCACCGTTGAAACTGTTGACGAGCCTGTTCCCGAGGTAGCCCGTGACGGGCTGCTGGTTGGGGAGCGCCCCGGTGGCGGGCCCGGAACCGAAGGCCGCTCCCGCCGTCGTCCATGAACCATAGGTGCTGCCTTCGAAGTCCGCGTAGGGCGCCGCGGGATTCGCTTGCTCGGTGACGTTGGCGAATTCCGTGATCGAGAGGTTGGCGAAGGTGGCGCTACCGCCGATCGTGTAGAGCGAGATCCCCGTGTCCGACGACGTGAAGAAGTCCTGGTTCGAGAGCGCGATCCGGCCGTCGTCGGCGAAGACCTCCACGCTGCCGTGGTCCACGAGGATCCGGAGGTGTACGGACGTCGCACCCGAGGCGAGGGGCGCCTGGGACTGCTGGTAGGTTCCGAAGGAGAACGGCACTTGGTCTTGCGCGGAGCGGTCGACGTAGAGGTTGCCCCCGTAGACGCCGATGTTCGTGTGCCGGCTGCCGTCCTTGTTCTCGCCGATGGAGATGCCGACGTTGTTCAGGGTGGTCCAGCTGACGTCCGCGTCGAGCTCATAGGCCGAGCCGTGGTGGTCGAGGGTTGTCCGTCCATTGACGGTGGCGTTGGCGGGCTTCACGGTTTTGGTGGCGTAGTTTGCCAGATTCGGCGTCGGCTGGGATAGAAGGCTGTAGACACCGCTGCCCTCGGACTTGAGGCTGAGCTGCCGCACCACGGACATCTGGCCGTTGTAGTTGTCGGTCGAGTCAGTCGGCACAGTGTGCGGCGCGTAGTGCCAGTTGTTCATCCAGCCGATCGCGTAACGGGAAGTGTCGGGATTCGCGGCGTCCGGCCACGTCACGGAGGCGTACCAGTCATTGCCCCAGTCGAGCCACTGCGGGTCAGTCTGGTCGGGGACGAAGGCGCTGCCGTTCCAGGTGCCGGTCCAGTATGCGTACGTGTCCGGCTTGCCGCTGTAATCGCCCTGCATGCTTCCGGCCATGATCCAATGCCACGAACCGTCGTTGGCCTTCATCTGGAAGATGTCCGGGCACTCAACGCCGCCGATGTTCGGGATGGTGTAGCTGAAGTCTGTCTGGTGGGTCCAGGTCTTGAGGTCCGGTGAGGTGTAGAACGTGATCTTCTGCTGACGGCCGATCGCTGCCACCCACGTCGAGTGCGCCGCATCCCAAACGATCTTCGGGTCGCGGAACCAATCCGAAGCGTCCGGGTTGGCGATGACCGGTGCGCCGTACTGCGTGAAGGTTGTCCCGCCGTCGGTCGAATACCAGAGGTATTGCGATTGCTGGAACGCGTCGCCGTCGGTGGGCTGCGTGGCGAGCGCGACGACGGCGCCGGCTCCGAAGCCCGCGGTGTTGTTCGTATCGATCACCGAGGAGCCGGTCCATACGGGGAAATTGCTCCGGAGCGGAAGGGCGTCGCCTTGGTCGTTGAACACCACAGTGTCCGACGACGTCGCATGTCGCCACCCGCCGGGGCCGTTGTCCTGGTCGCTGTGGAGGTAATACAGGTTGTACTTGCCGTCGAGATAGATCGGCCGCTGGGGGTCGCTCAGCCATCCCGAGGGGGGAGTCATGTGGTAGGTGGCGCGCATCGGCGGCGCGGTCGCGCTGCCGATGGCTCCCGCGCCGGGGATGTCCCCGGTAACTATGGTGGTCGTGAAAAACATCGTGAGCGCGGCGAAGAGGGCGAGCATGCTCGCCCTCTTCGACAGCCTCCTTGCTGAGTGGGCCATAAATTCTCCGGGTCTCGGTGAGGACTACTCGACTGCCGATAGCTCTGCGTCGAGCCTCTGCACACGGCGTTGTTGAGCAGGCGGGGGAGCTTGTGGTGGAGTCAAGGACTTGTGATTAAACGCTTAATCACGGCAAGAATAACTGGTGATGAAACTTCGATCAAGCGTTTAAGCGGATTGGTTTAGGTCGCAGCTCGGAGGGCGAGACGGCTCATGAGAGCGCGCCGGATCCGCTGGGTTGGCTGTTCGACCGCCACACAGCTCAGGAAACCAAGGGGCCAGGTCGCCACGAGGGCGAGTGCGGCAAATCCGAGCACGGGAACATGTGATGCCGTGTGGGCGGCGGCGAGGAGCTGCTGGATTGGCCACCCGTAGATGTAGATCCCGTAGGACACGTCGTAGCGGGACCCTATGGCGGACGCGCTGCCGATTGAACCGATCGACAGGAAAAGGTAGGCAAACGGCAATGGGGCGAGGGCTGTACCGTACCCGGTGGCGACGGCGCCCCAGACGGCCAGTGCGGCGAGAAGGCTTGGCGCCGCACCGACGCGGACCCTGTGTCTCTGGGTGGCAAGGAGGGATCCTGCCATGAAGATCGCGAGCAACGGGAGGACGAATTCGGTGCGGTTTGGTCCGAAGCCGCCTGCGAGGAGCTTCCCGAAGACTGCGCCCGTCGATGCGGCAAAGAGCAGGAATATTGCCGTGGCCGTGCCTTGTTTGCTCTCTGGAATCCTGCGGAGCAGGAACACGATCGCGGCGACGATGACGTAGCACAGCCCTTCCCAGGTGAGGGTCCACAGGGGGCCGTTCCAGTCAAAGCGGTCGTTGTTGCCCCAGAGCGACGTCCCGATGACGGGCGTATCCATGACGCCGATGCTGAGCGCCAGGGCCGCGCCGAGGAAGGCCAAGGCTCCGCGCAGGTCGTAGGTTCCATGCGTCAGGAGGGCCCCGACCGGTGCCACCACGAAGGCGACAGCAAGCGCAGCGGCCGCGAGGGCCGGATAGATGCGGGTGAGGCGGGCCGCGGCGTACTCCAGCACCGTGTCGGAGCGTTCGGCGCTGACGGTGATGAGCTAGCCGGAGATGGCGAAGAATCCCATGACGCCTGCGGTGCCGAGTTTGATCCCGTAAAGCGAGGGTTCCGGGCCGTAGCCGCCCAGCCACCAGGAGTGGGAGACGATCACGGCTACGGCGAATACCAGGCGCAGGGCGTTCAGCGAGTTTCGTCCGGAGCCCAGTGCGTTACCCAGGGTGCGGGCGCCGAGTATGGCCAGGCTCGGACCGTACCTGGTCATCGTTGAGGTCTTCATGACCTATTCATCCCTTTTTCGGGCACCGGTGTCCGGTCGGGTGACCTTCTGGGTGTGATGTGTGCAACATTCATTCTGAATCTACACGAGTAGATTTGTGGAGGTCAAGTGGCTGGATCTAACTTCCCAAAGGGGCCAATCCTTCAAGGATGGCTTCCGCGGATTCCAGGTCCTTTCTTTGATCTCGGTCAGAGTCGTCCTGAGGCAATGAGAGGGCCAGTTCGTATGCATCCGATGCTGCATCGGAATGCATGTCGGATGGCGTTATTCCGCGTTGCCGCAATAGACGGGTAGCGATAATGAGCTCGCCGGCTACTACGGAGCGGTAGCCGCGAACAGCCCTCTCCAACTGAACGACTCCCTCGCTCGCAAAGCTTGCGTCCTCTTCCGTCCCTCGCGACAAAACCACCGTAGCAAGGCTGTTGGGGTGGGCGGCTGTGTGTATTGCCCCATAGGCGCTGGCCACTACATATTCAATCGTCATGATGCCGGAAGCGCTATCGGCCCCGACCGCTAAGAACGGGTTTAGTAGCGTATATTCCGGATCAGTCATCATCCGAATTCGGGACATATTCAGAGGAATGGTCTGCGCCAACGCAATCTTGACGCCGTCGAGAGCCAACGACAAGGGAGCCTGATGGAAGCCGGCACTGTGCTCAACAGATATGCCCTTGCCGTTTTCGTCGTACACGAAGAGCGGGTTCTCCTGAGCAGCAACAATGAGTCGCGAGAGTAATGCATCGATTTTGTCCAGCGCATTAATTAGACCAATGGTGGAGGGCAGAAATGCACGCAACCCGTATGGGTCCTGGATACGCGACGGCGTATGACCCGAGCCAAGAATGTTTCGCATTCTCTGAGCAAATTCGTCCACATCTTCGGCTGCGGTGCCCTTCGCCGCAGCCGCGCTAAAGGGAGAAGGGTTGCCCGAGAGGCCAGTGAAGGCGAGAGCGTAGACCACAAGTGCCGCATCAACTAACTGACGGAGATCATGAGCTGCAAGGACCGCGCGGCCGATAGTCAGGGCGTTGCTCGAGACAAAGGGTAATGCGCTGTCCTTTCCCCACGCGGCCATCGGATCGAGCGGGCCGGTGGCCGCGCGCTCACCGAGCAACGTCAGGGCCGTACCGCAAAGTGCTGAAAGGTCGGCAGTGCCAATGGAGCCGAACTCCCGGATTGTGGGGAGTGAATTGGAGTTAAGCATGGAGGCGAGGGCTGTCAGGATACGGTCTTCAAGACCTGCTCCTGGGGTGCAAAGCTGCGATAGACGCACTGCTAGCATCGATCGGACGGCGTCTTCGGCTAGTGCCGTTCCGGAATCGACGGCACTGCTTCTAAGCAGCCGCATGCCATGCTCTAGGTCATCCTCGTCTACCGGGGTGGCTTTGTTGGCACCAAACCCAGTCGAACGGCCGTACGTCGGGATCCGCTCCGAAAGGTTAGCCGCTTCCTCATGCGCCAATCCGATCGAACCGATGACATCGGGTGAGATCGCCACACCTGCTTGTCGTCGAGCGATAGCGACGATTTCAGCGGTTGTGGTTCCCCCGGAAAAGACAATCATGTGGCTCCTCTACTCATAATCGAATATGCCTGTCACGGCCGGATGCTACCCGAGCGACTCTGTCGCATCGTCTATAGGTTCAGGACGAGTCTGTCGCCGGCACACCTTGAGACGCAGATCATCATTGTTTCTCCTGCTGCACGCTCTTCTAGGCTCAGAACCGCGTCCCGATGATCTGGAGTGCCTTCAATGACCTCTGTTTCGCAAGTTCCACAGGTTCCCTTTCGGCAGGAACTGAGCGTTCGGACACCGACACGATCCAAAGCGTCGATGATGGTTTCGTCAGCTGCGACCTCTACTTCCGAACCATCGGAGGTTTCGACAACAAACGAAAGGCTGTCTTCGATTTCAGGCACTGGCGAGGCCGCGGTGTCAAAGAGCTCACTGTAGTACTCGCCATGGATCCCATCCCGGTACAGCTCCTCGAGTTCGGTCAGCATTCGCAACGGTCCGCAGGCATATGTCGAAGCAGTGGATTGAAGCCCTAGTCCTTTGACAAAGGCGGTCAGGTTCATTGCACCGCTTTCGCTCTTCGCATGCGCGCGGATCCTGTTTCCGTACTTCTGCAGCTCGGTCAGAAACGGCATGGAGCTCCGGTCCGATCCGAGGTAGAGGAGGTTCCAATCCGCCCCTTTCCTGTCAGCCTCTCGTAGCATCGGCAGCAGCGGTGTGATCCCGATGCCACCAGCAATGAACTGAATCGGCCCTGCGAAGGCCCCTATGGGAAAGTGGTTCTTTGGACCCCTCGCTTCAAGGGTGTCGCCGGATTTTAGGGCTGTGTGAATGTACCGTGAGCCGCCGCGTCCTTCTTTGTCGAGCAGAACCGCAATTCGCCAGGCGCTGTGATCGTCAGGATTCGAAATCAGAGAGTACTGTCTCAACATTTCGTTCGGAAGCATCACATCAATGTGAGCCCCTGGAGTCCATTGGGGGAGTGTCGATGACTCGATCGGGACTAGGAGCACGGATAAAACACCCGCTGCTTCCTGCTGGACGTCTCGGACCTGGAGTGTGAAGAAGCCTTGCAGCAAGTGCCCGGGGGCGTGCAGTGTTTGCTCACTCATTTCCGGCACCTCGCGGGTTCTCAAGCGTCATCGGAACTGAGATCAACGCTCGTTGTGGAAATGGATTGTGGGGGGTCACAGGTGTTGGGCGAGTCACCGATGGCGTTGGTGGTTCAGTCAGCATCGAGTGCCTTTCGAGTATTGATTGTTGGCGCTAGAGATTCGAGACTCAGAGATAGATTCTCGGCAGCTCTATTGAGGACTTTCAGGGCAGAGGTCACCCAGGTCTTTGACCCGCAGCGCGCTTCCGGCCCAGCAACGTTCAGGGAACATACGACTTCCCCGCTAGCGAATACGGGAACTGCAACGGATACTGAGCCGGGATCCAGTTCGCCGCGCGACATGGCCCAGCCCGTCGACCTGATCTGAACGAGACTTGAACGAATTTGATCCGCATCGAGGGTGTTCTTGGTAAAACGGATCAGTTCTCCATCAAGGACTTGTTTGGTGACGTCCGGCGGAGACCATGCAAGCAGCAGGCGTTGCCCAGCGCCGGCGTACAGCGGCAGCAACTCGTTCACAGCAAACGTGTACTTGAACGCCTTATCCGTTTCGGCGCAGCGAAGGCACATCGCGCTCGCTCCGACACGAATAATCATCACAGCCGTTTCACCGACGTTCTCGACGATGCCGCGCAGGACTGCCGTGCCGACCTCAGCAAGGTGGTTCTGGACGGAATACTGACCGCCGAGAGCCAGAAGCGCCCGACCGGGCCGGTATGCGCCTGCATCCTCGATAATGAAGCCTCGGTCCTTGAGTGTCTTGAAGTACCGATAAGTCGTGCTGACGGGAATTCCCAAGCGCGAGGCGACACTCTCCACTGTCGTGTCAGCGCCGCCAGCGACTTCGGCGAGAATCGTAAGCCCCCGTTCCAATGACGTGTTAGCCATCGTGACCTCCTCATTGCCTCGTTCTTCGATGGTGCCGGTTCCGCTCCGACGAACCAATTTGCACTCTCGCAGAATGAGAATGTTGTTAGCTCATTGTCCCGCTCATCGATACTTTGCTCATACCCAAAGACTCTCAGCAACCAAGGATTCACTATGAATAAGACGCTATCGGGTGCGGATGTTGTCTCGCTTCCGGACGACCCGTATTCCGACGAGAACCTGACAAATCCTTACCCTCTTTTTGAGCGCATGCGTTCGTCAGGGCCGGCTGTTTGGTTGGAGAAGTACGGAGTCCTGGCATTTAGTCGCTACGATGAGTGCCGCGAGATCCTCGACGACTACCGAACATTCATCTCAGGCGCAGGCGTCGGTCCCAAAAACCTGCACGAGGACCCGCCATGGCGACCTCAGGGAATCCTGGAACTGGATCCTCCGATCCATACGGCCATGCGCACCGCGATGAGCGGGGTCATATCTCCACGCGGAGTCCGATCCCTCCGAGCCGGTTTTCAGTCCTTTGCAGAGGAATTGGTCGACGATGTTCTCGCGAAGGCCGAGATCGACGGCGTAACCGATCTGGCGGAGATTTTCCCCATCCGCGTCTTCGGCGACGCCGTCGGTATCCCCAGGGAGGGGAGGGAAAAGAACCTTCTTCCCCACGGGGCAATGAACTTCAGCGCATTCGGCCCGGAAAATGACCGTCACCAGCTGTACTTTGAGAAGGGCGCCGGAACCCATGAGTGGGTCATGGAGATGACTTCTCGCGAGAACCTTGCCCCCGGTGGTCTTGGTGAGCAGATTTGGGATTTTGCCGACCGAGGTGAAATATCAGCAGATCAAGCACCATTGCTGGTTCGCGCGATGCTCTCCGCAGGCTTGGACACGACGATCTTCTCGATCGGAAACACCTTGGTACCTTTGGCCAGCGATCCTTCGCGATGGGAGGCACTTCACTCAGATCCCAGGCTTGTGAAGTTCGCGATCGACGAGGCGTTAAGGTTTGAGTCGCCCTTCCAGTCCTTTTACAGGACCACTTCGAGTGACACCTCATTCCGGGGCATTAAGTTGCCTGCTGCAACCAAGGTGCTGCTGTTTGTTGGATCTGCCAACCGAGACACCGCTCATTGGGGCCCGGATGCGGCCGAGTTCCGTCTCGACCGCCAGGCTGCCGGACATTTGGCCTTTGGCATGGGAATTCATCAGTGCGTTGGGCAACCGATTAGCAGACTTGAAATGGAAGTACTTTTCACGGCTCTGGCTAGGCGAGTCAAGCGCATCGAATTGACAGAACAGCCCGTTCCCCTGCTGCACAACACCCTACGAGGCTGGGAATCCATCCCAGTCCGCCTGATACCCGCGTAGCGCAGCCGGTACGGCATACCTTTAGCGGCTCAGCGCGTATGCGTCGGTCCGGAGAGCGGAAGGCTTGGATTCGATAATGTCCACCAGCATTTCGGCCGAGCCGCAGGCCATAGTCCATCCGAGATGACCGTGGCCTGTATTTATGTAGAGGTTTCGCGGCCTTCCTCTGCCGATAATGGGCGGTCCGTCGGGCGTCATGGGCCGAAGCCCCACCTTGTAAGTGGCACGGTTGTAGTCCAAGACCCCCGGGAATAGTTCCTTTCCGGCCTTGAGGATCCCGCTGAAGTCCTTGGCTGAGTATTCCAAAGAGTATCCGGTGAATTCGGCCGTGGCAGACATCCTCAATTGATCGCCGAATCGCGACCAGGCCACGAGCGATTTTTCGTCAATTCCCCCCAGTTGTGGGGCCAGGGCGCCTTGGGTTATCGGCGCCGTCATGCTGTATCCCTTAGCGGGGTAGATGGGGAGGCGGATTCCTATCGTGCGGGCAAGCCGGGCGCTGTCAGGGCCGCTGGCGAGAATGTAGCCGTCGGCGAGGAAATCCGATTTTCCGCTGTTGAGCCCGGTTACGCGGTCGCCGTCGATATTGATGGACTGGATGGTCGTGTCAAAGGTGAACTGTACGCCCATCTCCTCGCACCGTTTCCGGATTTCCGAAGCAAACAATGCAGGATTCCCGGTTGCGTCGGTGGCATCACGAACGGCTCCGACGAAGGGAACCTGACTTTTGGCTAATGCCGGTTCGAGATGGAACAGTTCGTCCCTGGACAGGACATTCTGCTGTTGCCCGTTCTCGCGCATGATCCGTCCGTGCTCAATCGCCCGGCGCAGTCCTAACTCGTCACGGTAGAGGTATAGAACGCCGCCGGCGGAAGGCTTGAAGTCCATGCCCTCATCGGCGACGATCTGGTTGAAGAGCTGCTGGCTGCGCTGGGCGAGCCGGAGCTTGGCCAGGGTGTTGTCGTGCGCCCTCAACGGTGTGCATTCGCGCAGGAACTTCAGTCCCCAGAAAATGAGTTCCGGATCGAAACGCGGCCTGACCCGAATTGAAGTGTCGGACGTGAACAGGGATTTCAGGAGCTCCATAGGAGCTGATGGCGACGCCCAGGCAAAGGAATGACCTGGGGCGATCAGCCCTGCCGTTGCGTCGCTCGTCGCACGGGTTTCCCCGGCTTCCCGGTCAATGACCTGGACCTCGTGCCCGCGACGTGCCAGCTCGTAGGCCGTTGTCACTCCGATGATGCCGGCCCCGATCACGATCAGCTTCATTTCTGGCCCTCCGCGTCCCTTGAGCTGCTTCTCTGCAGGCGGGCGATCGCTTGCACTTCGACGAGAAGGCGAGGATCGAGCAGCTCGGCAACAACTGTGGCCCGGGACGGCCGGTGCCCTCCAAAGGCGGCGCTCCAGGCAGCATTGAAGGGCTCCGCCAGGCTTGCGTCCTTGAGATAGACGGTGCAGGAAACGACGTCTTCGAGGGTCGCTCCGTAGACAGCAAGGACACGAGCGAGCCTGGCCAGCGCATGTCGGGTCTGGGCAGAAGCATCCCCTTCCGCGAGGACACCTCCCTCGTCGGCAAATGACACCTGGCCGGAAACATAGATGGTGTCGCCCGCCCGGGTTGCTGATGGGTAGGGCGAGCCCGGGGTGGTAATGCCGTCCACGTCAACCGTGCGGCCGGGGCTGGAAATCGAAGTCATGGGTCTCTTTCGGACGAAAAAGGGCAAAGGGGTGCTGACGCCGGATGCAGGAGCGGGCGCGCAGGAGCGGGCGCGCAGGAAGAAAGGAAAGGCAGCCGTTAGCCGTCCGTCTTGTAGGACCGGAGGAAGGCTTTGGTGCGATCTTCGCGAGGGTTGTCTATGACCTCGCTCGGATGCCCCTGCTCGATGATATGGCCGCCGTCGATGAAGACGATCTTGTCCGAAATCTCCCGTGCAAACGGCACTTCGTGCGTAACGATCACCATGGTCATGCCGGAACGGGCCAGACGCCGCATGACGGCCAGGACGTCCCGGGTGGATTCGGGATCAAGAGCCGACGTCGGCTCGTCGAAGAGCAAAAGGCTTGGTCCGAGCGCCAATGCGCGGGCGATTGCCACGCGCTGCTGCTCCCCGCCAGACATCTGCTCGGGGAATGCCAAGGCCCGGTGTGTCAACCCGACCTCCGCTAGGAGTTCGAGGGCAGTTTCAAGAGCCTTCTTCTCTGGGATTTTCAACCCCTTCATCTGGGCCAGCATCACGTTTTCGACTGCGGTGAGGTGGGGGAACAGGTAGAAGCGCTGGAATACCATTCCCACTCGCTGCCGGAGCTTGGCCAGGTCTTTGCAGACGGTCTTGTCCTTGGAGAACACAGGCTCGCCCTGCAGGGTAATGAAACCTGAGTCGGGTTTCTCAAGCAGGTTGATGCAGCGCATCAAGGTGGTCTTCCCGCCGCCGCTTCGCCCGATGATGCTTACGATATTTCCTGGCTTGACTGTGAAGTCGACGTTGTCCAACACCGTCCGGCCGGAGAACGACTTCACCAGGGACCTGATCTCTACCACTGGAAGGGTGCTGGTCACCGCAGAGCCCTCCGATTCAATCTTTCCGACAGTCATGGCTTCACCTCCGAGTATGGCTTGGTTTCTGCCGCTGCCAACAATGCCCGCGCATGGGCAAGCCGGCGATACCGCCGCAGGGACAGGGGTGCGCCCGCTTGGACCCGGCGCTCGAGCCGGAGAACGAGCTGCGAGAGCGGGTAGCAGACCACGAAGTAGATCGCCGAGATCACGACATAGACCTCGAGAGCCCGGAAGGTTTCGCTCGCAATCAGCTGGGCCTGGGACATTAGTTCGGCCGCCGAGATGACCACAAGCAGGGACGTCGACTTCAGCAGATCCACCAGCATGGTACCGGTGCCTGGAAGTGCCAGCCGAAGCGCCTGCGGGAAGATAATGCCTGTAAACGTCACCAGTGGCCCCAGCCCCAGGGCCTGCCCTGCCTCCTGCTGCCCGGCGTGGACTCCGAGGAGCGCCGCCCGGAAGATCTCCGAAAGGTAGGCCCCGTAGAAAATGACCAGACTCAGGGTTTCCGCCTGGAAAGCATCCAGCCGGAGGCCGATGGATGCCAGTCCGAAGTACGTGATGAAAATGATGGCCAATAGCGGGACATTCTTAAACAATTCCGTATAGATGGCCGCAGGTATGCGAAGGAGCCGCCTGGAGCTTACGCGTAGGAGTGCGACGGCGAGTCCGACGGCGGCTGCGCCGACGAACCCGGTGGCGGTGTAACCAAGGGACTTCAGCAAGCCATCGACTAGTGCCGGAAGGTAGTCCTGCCATGGCACCTGAAAGAGGCCGGGTGCGGGGTTCATTGTTGTTTCCTGTCTTGGGGTGAGCACATGGATCAGGACGGCGTCAGTTCGACGGGGCCTTCCAGTCTGCGGGGCGGTCCGTCGCCTGCCGCTCACTGGTCATGGACGGCGACGGCTTCAGATACTGGTCGGGATCACCGCCGTACTTCTTGATGAGGCTGGCCAGTTGTCCGTTCGTGTACATATCGCGGATCACTCCGGAGATCGCCTTTTCCAGCTTTGGCTCTTCCTTGGGGACGTAGAAGCTGGTCATATACGGCTGGAAGTAGGCGAGGTCCGGGGATTTCTTGACTTCTTCGTCCGTGGGCGGCGTCAGATACTTGGTCTGTAATCCAAGGTCCGGCCGCTGGGCCTGTGTGTAGGAAATCAGCAACGGATCCACGAACCCTACGTCCACGCGGCCCGCGCCGATGTCGGCGAAGAGCCCGTTGGCATCAGGGTACGAACTGAGCTTTGCATCCGGCACCGCCTTGATGGACTTCACCCAGACGTAGCCCGTCACGGTTCCGAGATTCTTCCCGCGGAGATCAGCAAGAGTCTTCACGTCTTGGTCGCCTTTGACCGCCATGGCAGGCGGGGAGTAATAGGGAGGGTCGGTAAACAGACCAGCCTTGGCCCGTTCCTTGGTCCAGGCGATGCCCCCTATGGAGATATCGACTCGCCGGCTTTGGACACCTCCCAGCATGCCGTTGAAGTCGGTAACCTGTGGCTCGATTGTCAGGTTCAGTTTCTTCGCTGCGGCTTGGAGGATCTCCGCGTCCAAACCAACCATTTGGCCGTCTTTCATGGCGGTATACGGCATGTAGGGCTCGATCGCCACTGTCAACTTGCCCGGCGTGATCGTATCCAGGCCGTCACTGCTTGATGCGGCGCCGCTGCCGCCGCAAGCGGTCAGGGCCAGGGCCACGACGCCGATTGCCGCCAGTGCCGATTTGCGAAGTGGTTTATGGATGCGACGAAACATGGTTACCACCTTTCGATGGATTATCGCTTTGGCAGAACACTCTCTGCGGGTCCGGCTTTGTGCCGCTTAACATCAACCGTAGGCTTGGGTGTGACGAAAGTCATTGGACCATTCGTCCAGCTTCTGGCGGATTTTGGGGTCATTTGCTGTACGAAAAAACTAATCGGAGGGGTCATGGCGGGGGAAAGCAGTACTCGTGCGGCGGCAGGGCCCCTAACCCCTGCCCTCGCGCAGCAGATTGCCGGCGAAACCAGCGCGATCGTGGGGTTCAACATCCTCATCACCGATGTCCGCGGCATGGTGATCGGCAGTGGCGACACCAGCCGGGTAGGCAGTTTCCATGAGGCTTCCCTCGAGGTAATCCGCACCAAAGAGCCTGCCACGCACTCGGCGGCAGAAGCCCGGGCCCTTCATGGCGTCAAGCCCGGAGTCACGCTGCCCATCCTCCTCAACGGGCACGCGGTGGGCACCGTTGGCATCACCGGCTCGCCCGTGCAGGTGACCCGATTTGGCTTGATGGTCGAACGCCAGACGGAAATCCTGCTGCATCAGGCATCGCTCCTGCGCTCGACTCTCCAACGCGAACGCGAGCTTGAGGACCTAGTCCGCGGGATCCTTGCCTTCGACCCCCTCATGACCGAGGTTGAGGCGCTCCTCGACCAGGCGAACGAGCAGGCGGTTGACCTGGCGGCAAGCCGGGTGGGGATCGCCGTCCAGGTCCTTGGCCGGTCCACGAGCCCCGCGACCACCACGGAGTGGCTGCCCCGTGCCCTTGTCATGCTCCGCGAGAGCTTCGCACACCGCCGTACCATCGCCGTTTCGATCGCTGCTAACCGCTATGTTGTCTTTGCGCACCCCACCGCGGAGGGGGTGCCCGGAATTGTGGCGCAGGCCGGACACTGCGTGGAGCAGTTCCGCACGCACTTGGCCTCCGACGTCGAGATCGGAATCGGAACCGAGGCCGCAGGGCCGGCCGGGCTGCGGAACTCCTACGAAGACGCCGTCGATTCGCTCCGGCTTGGCAGACGCATTAGTCAGCGAAGCATCACTACCATCAATGAAGTCCGCATCGAGCAACTGCTGTCAGGCGTCGGCCTGCGGGCCAGGCAGCGGTACACTACCGCCGTCGCCGACAGACTCTTGAGGCTGGGCGACTGGCCCACCGTCCAGGCGACTGTAGTGGCGTGGTGTGAAAGTGGCTTTTCCCTGGTGGGAGCTGCACGACGGCTCCACATCCATAGGAACACGCTCATCCACCGCCTTGAGAAAATTGAGCAGCTGCAAGGTTGGACGGAACGGAAGAGTGAAGCGTACTTGGCTCTGTATCTCGCGTGCAAAGTGACCGAACTCGATCTCGACGGCGGCCAGTCCAGGAGCGCTTAGCCGTTTCACGAGGGCCAACCCGTTTGGCGGATTGAGCGCGGCAACTTGGTTCCGTCGTCGGATGCTAATCCTTTCTCTATCGGCGCCCGATACAAGGCCAGACCGGATGTTCTCACGCACTGAGAATGTTCGTTGCCGAGCCGGAGGGCCGAGTGTACGTTTCCAGCAATGGAACCCACATTACAAAGTGATCCGCATTTGAGGATCTACTACGCAGCTCGGCATTGCATGGGCTCGAGAGTTCCGTTCACGATTGCCCGGATGTACCGCTCAACTCACGCTTACCTTGCCACGGCATGCCCCGCAACGGCCCTCCCCAGAGAGAATTGACATGAAAAAGTACCTGACCGGCTTCGCCCTGGCGGCAGCCACCGCCATTGCCCTAAGCGCTTGCGGCGGTGCAAACCCCATGAGCTCCTCCAACAACAACTCCCAGGCCGCAGGATCGACGGACAGCATCATCGTCGGCTCCGCGGACTTCCCGGAAAGCCAGCTCATTGCCAAGATCTACGCCGAGGCCCTCAAGTCCAAGGGCGTCCAGGTGACGGAGAAGCCGAGCATCGGCAGCCGCGAAGTCACCATCCCTGCGCTGAAGGATGGTTCCATCGACCTCATGCCGGAATACGGCGGAGCCCTCCTCCAGTACCTTGATGCCTCCACCAAAGCGGTCACCTCGGAAGAGGTCACCAAAGAGCTGAGCACCAAGATCCCGTCCGGACTCACCCAGCTGACGGCATCCAAGGCACAGGACAAAGACGTATTGGCGGTCAAGAAGGAAACCGCCGACAAGTACAACCTCAAGTCCATCAGCGACCTCCAGCCTGCTGCCAAGGACCTGGGCCTGGGCGCAGCACCCGAGTGGAAAACCCGCATTGACGGTGTCGTTGGGCTGAAATCCGTCTACAACCTCGACTTCAAGGAATTCTCAGCGCTCGACGCCGGCGGTCCGCTCACGCTCAACGCCCTCCTATCCGGCCAGGTGCAGGTTGCAAACCTCTTCAGCACCGACCCCGCCCTGACCGCCAACAACCTGATTGCCCTTGAAGACAACAAGAACCTGTTCCTCGCCGAGAACATCGTTCCCGTCATCAACCAGAAGAAGGCCAGCGACACCGTCAAGAGCGTGCTGGACAAGGTGTCCGCCGCGTTGACCACCGAGGACCTGATCCAGATGAACGGCCGGACGGCCAAGTTCGAGGACATGGGACAAATCGCCCAGGACTGGCTCAAGTCGAAGAACCTGGCCTAGTTCAAGCAAGAAGCAGCTCGCGGCAGGTACTGTCCCGAACCACCTGGGTGATCTGGCCGTCTACAACGCGCCCGAGTTGCCGCGCCTACCAGTGATGCCGACGGCGCTCTGCGGAACCAGCCAGCAACGGCGAGCCTATTGAATCCTTGAAACAAGTGTTTCAAGGATTCAATAGTTTAATACATTCGTTTCAGGCCGGAAACACTGCTCCCCTACGTTGGAGTGGTCCCTTGAACTTCGGCCGCGGACTTCCGGTTCCGCATGAGGATTGGCTTCGCCATGAAACTCGACATCAACGCTGCACAGGCAGCCGCCATCAAGAAACCGCTGTATAAGTCCCTGTTCTTTCAGATCTTTGCCGCCGTCGTCGCCGGCATCCTGATCGGGTACCTCTGGCCGTCAATCGGGGCCGGACTGCGCCCGCTCGGCGACGGGTTCATCCAGCTCATCAAGATGATCATCGCGCCGCTGATCTTCCTCGTGATTGTCACCGGGATCGCGGCCGTTGGTGACGTCAAGGCCGTAGGCCGCGTGGGAGTCAAGGCCCTCGTGTACTTCACCGGGGCCACGTTGTTTGCCCTGGCCTTCGGCCTCGTGGTCGCCAACATCGTCCAGCCCGGTGCGGGGCTGAACATCGATCCGAGCACACTGAGCCAGGATGCGCTCAAGGCGAAGACCGGCACCGCGCCTCCCGGTGACGCCGGACAATTCATCCTGGGTATCATCCCGACAAGCGTGATCGGCGCGTTCGCCAGCAACAACCTGCTCCAGGTCCTGTGCTTCTCCGTCTTCTTCGGCGCCGCAATTGTGGTGATCGGCAAGGACCGGTGCGCTCCTGTCATGAACGTCCTGGAAACCATCCTGGACGTCTTCTTCAAGATCATGGGATGGGTCATGCGCTTGGCCCCGATCGGCGCCTTCGGTGCCATGGCGTTCATCATTGGCCAATACGGACTGAGTACCCTTGGCACATATGCCCTGCTCATCGCGGCCTGCTACGGTGCGGCGATCGTGTTCATTGCCCTGCTGTTCCTGATCGCCTGGGGCCTGGTGCGGGTGCCGCTGTGGGAGTTCATCAAGTACACCCGCGAGGAGTTCCTCCTCGCCCTGGGCACCGCCTCCACGGAATCGGTTCTGCCCCGGATCATGACCAAACTGACTGACGCTGGCTGCTCCCGTTCCACCGCCGGCCTGGTCGTTCCGACGGGATACTCCTTCAATCTGGATGGTGCGGCTATCTACCTGTCGATCTCGCTGCTGTTCCTCGCGCAGGCGTTCGGCCACCATCTTGACCTCGGGCAGCAACTGGCGGCCCTGGGCATCTTGATGCTCACCTCAAAGGGCATGGCGGGCGTCCCGGGGTCGGCGTTCCTGGCGCTCTCCGCGACGGCGGGCGCCTTGGGGATCTTCCCCGTGGCCGGCGTCGCGCTCCTGCTGGGAGCCGACCGCCTCATGGACTCCATGCGCGTCGTGGTAAACCTGCTCGGCAACTGTGTGGCGACCTTCGTGGTCGCCAAATGGGAGGGACAGTTCGACCGCGAAGCCATGCTCCGTGCCTTCCGCGGAGAGAAAGCCGCAACCGAAGCCGGCCCGGCCCATGCCGGGAACGTCGCCGTGCTCGCCGCAGGGACCCGCAACTAGGGCCGTGCCGGCGTCGGAACCGTCCACGCCACTGACCCGCAACCACAGTTCAGAATCGCCTGAGAAGCCATTAACGCGATTCTGAGCGCCCTCGGAGGGTCTACGCGATACGCGCTCTACGAAAGTAGCTCAAAGAGCGCCGGATGGGCAGCGAGCGCAATCGACGTACCCTCTCTGGATTACTAGGAATTTCGAGGAAGTTGCGCTGGGAGCCCGTTCGTGCCCCCAGCGCAATGCGTAATTCCGTAACGCTTGGAAGCGCGGATGGAATAGTTAGCAGAGGGATCGGCTTGCGGGCAATGGTTGCGCTTCAACGGCTACTAAGCGTTTTCGCATCTGAACAGTAATTTGGCATGGCCGAGGTGCTCCGACCTCGTTCCGCTTTCAATGAAATCGGACTTCGAAAGAGCGGCATTCTTTGGCGACTATGGTTACCACCATGGACTTCTTAATTGGGGCGTTGGCGGTACTCGGTGTGCCAGCTGGCTTCGCGGGTATTTGGTACTGGTCGTCGCGAAGGGATCGACGGAACGGCCGGCACAGGGGTGGAGGAGAGCTGCTCGGAATCGCTGATGAAATTTTTCGTCCTCAGACGCATCAGGCCCAGCAGATACAAAGGATCCAAAATGAGCTCCCAGCTCCGGCGCCGTCCCCTGGAGATCCCCCGGCTACAACACCACAGTAATGAGGCAATATCTGATCCACGATCCGGCTCGAACGCTCCGTCGTTGGTGCTCGAAAAGGGCTTCCGAAACACCTTGCCGAACGCACGGCAAGGGACCGTCTAACGGGCGGTTCGCAACCTGGGGTCGGCCCACCGATGTCATTTTCCGAAGTCGTCTGCACGGAACGTCAGGAGTCCTCTGCACTACAGGAACAGCTCACCTGGGGCGGGGCGGGTCGAGCAAGGATCCAGCGGGCCCGCCTGATTGGTGGTGCGGTTTGGTTAATTCGTTGGTGAGGCGTGCATGCCACAATGAGGCCCATGACTCGAATCCTCATGATCGGCATCCACGCGCGAGCCCTCGACTATAGCAAGCTGCCTCCTGGCCTCGACGAGGCCACGATGACCGAACGGATAGAAGCGGGGTTCGGGGCCACTACGGCCGCCGGCTTCGACGCCGTCAACTGCCTGATCGGCACCTCCCCGGACGAGGCCGAAGCAGAGATTCGCTCGGCGTTCGGTCGTGATCGTTTCGGCCTCGTGATGATCGGGGGCGGCATCAGGATGATCCCGGAGTACACCGAGCTCTTCGAACGGATCATCAACGTGTGCAATGCGGAATCGCCCGGAATCACCTTCTGCTTCAACACATCGCCCGAGACGACTCTGGACGCGTTGGAGCGTCACGCCCAGCCGTGAACGTCTGCGACGCGATCCGGTGCGTCGACTAGCCTCGGCGTTTCGTGTCGGCGGTCATGAGATGCGCCTCTGCTCACGTGCGGCTGCGATGTATTGGGAATAGGTGCTCGCCTTACGGGCACGGTTGCGACACGGAGCGACCAAAAAACGCCGCCACAGAGCGACCAACTCCACACGTGCAGTGTTTCGTGCAAAGGTCAGTGTCGGCGTTCCGCGAATTGGCGCGGCGTCAGGAGCCGCGGACGATGCGGTGTGGCCAGCGCACGAATACGACCGTTACTGGTCACGCTCACTCCCGGCGGCGCCCGGTGGAGGATCCTTCATCGCGACACGTCGCACGCCCGGAGGCGCGCCGGCATCGGGAAGGGGAGCGTGAAGTGCAGCTGAGGTGCGTCCACGGCACCCCAGTCGTCCTTCGTGACTTTGATTGCTTCGGGAGAGACTTCAGTAAGGCGCACCGCAAGCCAGCGTCCGTCTTCGAGCAGGAGCTCATACTCCTCAGCGAGATACCCTATGCCCGCTGCATCTAACGCCTCCTCGGCGGTCAGCCAGTCGACAACGGCAGTTCGCCTCCGGCCGAGCAAGTCCACGGCGACGAACCCATCGTCCTCGATGACGACCCATCCGAGGAGCTCGCGGTCTCCACTGCGACGGTGCTCGATCCAATCAGGGTTCATCCGCTCAGCCTAACCTCTGCACGTTAGGCGATCGGTTAACGGGCGACCGGCCATATATTGCTCCGATTCACAGCGTGTCGAACCACGGATGCGGCCAATATCTCTAGCTCAACCAACGGGCGTGGCTATTCGAACGAAGATGCCGGACATCGCGCGCGCTCATATAGTCTGAAAACATGTCGTCGGGTCCGCTGAGAATCGTTGTCCTCCTTTTCCCAAGGGTCACCCAGCTGGATTTCACCGGGCCCGCCCAGGTTTTCTCCAAGTTTCCGAACACCGAAGTTCACCTCGCCTGGCATGACTTGGATCCCGTCACCACCGACGCCGGCTGGTGCATTGTGCCGACTACGACCCTTGACGACTGCCCCCAGGCTGACGTCCTCTTTGTCCCCGGAGGCGAAGGGGCATTCGACTTGTTCGAGGACCCTAAGGCTCTGGACTTTCTCCGGGTCCAGGCAAGGAAGGCCCGTTGGATCACCTCCGTTTGCACGGGTTCATTCACCCTTGCCGCGGCGGGTCTTCTCACCGGCTACCGGGCCACCAGCCACTGGGCCTCCCTGCGGATGCTCGAACACTTCGGCGTCGAACCGACATCGGAAAGAGTCGTCCGGGACAGAAACCGGATCACGGGTGCCGGCGTTACCTCGGGGATTGATTTTGCCTTCACGCTGGCGGCGGAACTCTTTGGTGACGACGAAGCCCGGAAGATCCAACTGGCCATCGAATACGACCCAGAGCCCCCGTTCGACTACGGCTCGCCAAGCAAGGCAGACCCCGAAACGGTAAAGAACATCATCGCCGCCACCGAGAACCTCCGTATGGCTACGGTCCTAACCTCAGCCAGTGCCCTGGCGACCGCGCAGCACTCCTCATAAACGAAGCTTTGCCGACGGAACGTCCTATGTTCCGCCTTATGGTCTGTGACTGCTGGTCGGAACCAGCGGCTGGGGGTGGCCGCACGTACCCCCGGGGGGTCTCAAACCGTGTCCGTTAGCCGATCCCCTTGCGGACAACGGCCAGTTCCTCTGGCCACTGGGAGATATTCGTAATACGATTATCTGCATGGAACGCAAGATGCGCGGACGGGAGGTCTCGGGGGCCGAGATCGATGGGTGGGTCGAGGAAGCCGAGGCCGGTTACGACTTTGAGGAACTGAAGGCGCGGATGGGGCGCCCTGCCCGGGGCGCGGAGGCGTCTCAGGTCGTTCCCGTACGGCTGACGGTAGAGGAGCTTGCCGCGGTGATGGCACGGGCCGAGCGCGAGCACCTCAACCGGTCCGAGGCGATCCGCGCCGCCCTGGCCGCTTGGTCGCATGCGGCGTGATCGTCCGCCGCTCCGCACACAAGCACGACGGGATCGAGGCGGCGACCTGGCCGCTGGTATCAGCCCCCTTGGACGATGACGACCCGCGCAGGTTCCTCCGCCTCGGCTTTGACACCCACGGCCGGCTGCTGGAACTCGTGGTGCTCGTCTGGGACGACGGTAGCGAAGAACTCATCCACGCGATGAAATGCCGCCCCCAATACCTCGGGATGCTCGGCTAGCACTATCTCGCCAGAGCATCGACACCGACTTCGATTGTGCGCTCACCGATCCTTCACCGGACAAGCTTTCGACCCGGAGGCGTAGCAATACGGGCCAATTAGGCCGAGGTAGGTGTCAGTCTTTCTTCAGTTCCTCGGCGAGCATCACGAGGATTCCGCTTGGGCCGCGAAGGTACGTGAGTTTGTAGACGTCCTTATAGGTCGCCACCCCGCGTAGCGGGTGGCATCCGTGCTTTGCGGCTACTTCGAGGGCCTTATCGATGTCGTCGACTGAGAAGGCCACGCGGTGCATGCCAATGTCGTTGGGACGAGTCGGGTTCGACTCGATCGCTTCGGGGTGGATGTATTCGAAGAGCTCGAGTCGACCATGACCATCTGGGGTCTGGAGCATCGCGATCTTGGCATGGTTTCCATCAAGTCCAACGGCGGTATCGGTCCACTCGCCGCTGACCGTGTCACGGCCGATGAGTGTAAGACCGAGATCGGTGAAAAAGGCGATTGCTGCTTCGATGTCGCGAACAGCGATACCCACATTCTCAAGTTTGATGGCCATGCGTTGAAAGCTACCAAGGCGCAGCGATTAGCTCCAGTGAGAGGCCACTGTCTGCCCGTTAGCCGATCCTCAAACGGGGCTATTTCCACCTTTTGCGCTTTCCGATGAAGTAGCCGCAAATCATCACGCCGACGCCACAAGACGCGATGGAATAAGCCAAAGCGTTGTTGGAAGACGTGGACCGAAAGACCAACATAATCCCCTCGAGGGCGTTCACCGCCCCCACGCAGAGAAGGGCAATTCCAAGCCACCTGGGCGTCATACGGCCATCCTAGAGTTTCCTCGATTGGAAACAACTAGACAACGGCAGGTTTGTGTCCGCTCAAGCTTCCCCGTACGGAATCGAACGACAGCCAAGAGGTCCGCCGGCGTTGACTGACTGCCAAAGCACGAGCACGTGGACAAGGGCAAGTGCTGATATGTAGTCATGCTACAAAAACTCGTAACCATCAACGCCCAGAGGTATCGCCGGCCGACGAAAGTCGTACGCCCCGTTACACCATTTCAGTCTTGCCCGCATCCCGATAAAGGCCGGTTATGTCCGTCCTCGGCGCGCCGTCAAGGGTAGGCCGTAGGCCCGTCACGCAGTGACGCGGACGCGCCCTTGACTGAGCGGCGGGGACGGCGAGCATGGGAGGACGGGATGCAATGCCAACCCACGGAGGCCTGTTCATCCAGCTAGACGTCGATGACGTGTGTACGCGGTGACGCCGTTCGTGGTGGTCCCCACCCGGGCATTTATGTCCGCATCCAAGGCGCGACCCCCGGACCGACGCCGAGCGGCGCCAGGATTCTCCGCGACATTGTCGGGGCTGGCCGAAAGGTGTTGGCGTCAGAATGGGTCACTCTTCGACCGTCACCCGCAACGTCCCGACGAGCCTCATTCCAAAGGCGGGGACGACGAGTTGCGGCTCCGTCCAGAGGTGACGGCCACTTCACTAGGCACTGAGGGCCGACATGCTGAACGGCCGTTGGTTGAAGATCTGATCAGGAATTCCGGCTTCTAGACGCTAGGGATTACCTGGCCCGTCTGAGAGCGTGTCTGTGCGTCAAGCCATGCCTCTACATCGCTGGCGCGATAGCGGACGCCGCTGCCTAATTTCACGAACTTAGGGCCCATCCCTCTATAGCGCCATTGCGCCAATGCGGGCGCCGTCTTGTGAAGCTTGGCTGCCAGCTCTGCCGGGGTCAGCAGTTCCGATTCCATGAAGCCTCATTCCCTTCCGTGAACGCCTCGTCATATTAGATGCAAAGTTGCTAGTTACGCTTGTTGTCTATATAGCGTATATCGTTTCTTATATGGTACATAGCGGAGAGCGGCTGCGAGGACATGACATTGGTCCAACCGGCAAGACCGTCGCTCGGAACCTGAAGCGTTTGCGGGGGAATGTAACCCTGCGGGAGCTTCAGCAAAGGCTTAGGGGAGTCGGGCACGAAATTTCCGCGAGCGGAATACAGAAGATCGAGGCCGGCGTTAGGCGGGTTGATGTTGATGATCTCGTGGCCCTTGCGGTAGTCCTGGGCGTGAACCCAAACGCACTGTTGTTTCCCAAGTCGCTCGACGAGCCGGTGGCCGTGACCGGAGCTGATCCGGCTGACCTGGTACGGGTTTGGGAATGGGCGGATGGCAATGCGCCGATCGACGGTGACGTGGGCAGTGATGACTACGTACGAGGGCTGCGCCCCGACTTCATCCCGGCCGGGAATACGAAAATTGGTCCCGTGACATTCGAAGACCTCAATTTACGAGTGGACGAGCTCAGCGCAATTATCAAGACTCTGGTTGATCAGAACGCAGCGAAAGAACAATCCGGCGATGGCAACGATCGAACCCTATGAGACACGGGCCGGGCGCCGGTATCAGGTTGGCTACCGGAAACCTGACCGGGTACAGACCAAGAAACGTGGATTCAGGACAAAGAGGGACGCCGAGCTATTCCTCGCCAGCGTTGAGGTTTCCAAGGCCCGCGGGGAGTTCATAGATGCGGCAGCCGCAAAGGCCCTGATCGGTCCGCTCGGAGAAGCGTGGTTGTCACGGCAGACCCATTTGAAACCATCTTCATTGCGCCCGGTGGAGTCGGCTTGGCGTAATCATGTGCTGCCGGTGTGGGTCGGTATGGCAGTCTCTGACATCCGAAAGACAGATGTGCAGCAGTGGGTCTCAGCTTTGACGACAGGGGATCAGAGCGCTGTCCCGCCCCGGAAACCGAAGGGGGCAACGCTTGTAATCCGCGCCTACGGAGTCTTGGCGGCCATTCTGGATGACGCCGTGAGCGACCGTCGAACATTGAGTAATCCAGCACGGGGCGTAACCTTGCCGCGCAAGATCAAGAAGCCACACGTCTACCTGAGTCACGAGCAAGTGCATGCACTCGCGGCAGCCAGTAAATATCCGGCACTGGTTCTCGTGCTTGGCTACTGCGGTTTGCGGTGGGGAGAGGCTACCGGCCTGCGAGTCAAACATCTGGACATGTTGCGGCGGCGATTCGTGATTGAGGAAAACGCGGTCCAGGTCGGTTCGGTGATCGAAGTAGGTACGCCAAAGAACCACAAGAAACGAACCGTGCCGTTCCCGCGATTCCTCGCTGAGCCCCTGGCTCAGCAGTGTGAGAACAAGGACAGAAATGATCTCGTGTTTCCCGGCGGGAATGGCCACCACCTCCGCCTCGCACGCGTGCACGATGACAACATGAGCTGGTTCGCAGGTGCCGTGAAGAGAGCAGGAGTGCCACGAATCACGCCTCACGACTTCCGGCATTCAGCCGCGAGCTTTGCTGTATCAGCCGGGGCGAACGTCAAAGCGGTGCAAAGAATGCTCGGTCACAGCTCGGCAGCCATGACCCTGGACATCTATGCGGACCTGTTTGACGGGGACTTGGACAGCGTTTCGGACGCCCTGGACCTTGCAGTGTCCCTGGCGAATGTGCCCAAAATGTGCCCAAAACCCTGATTTCGCCAAAGCAAAAGGCCCCCGATCCCTTGTAAACAAAGGGAACCAGGGGCCTTTCAAGTGGCGGTGACGGTGGGATTTGAACCCACGTTGGCTTTTACACCAAACAACATTTCGAGTGTTGCACCTTCGGCCGCTCGGACACGTCACCAACTGAAATAGGGTACCGGAGTGGAGGCCTGTTCCCCAAAACGGCCAGGCGGCACCCACTTAGTAAGTAGCCTTCCCTTCCGCAATCGCGGCCGCAGGACTAGATTCGCAAGCACGATGACTCTCCCACAACACGCACCGCGGAACACGCACACACAAACGGCCTTGGCCTACTGGACGGTGGGCCCCTGCCAAGGTGAACTCCGGAGCGAGGAACTTCCGGCTCCGGACCAAGGCGACGCTCTGGTCCGAGCCCTGTACTCCGGAATCAGCAGGGGGACCGAGCTCGTGGTCCATGAAGCGCACGTCCCTCCACGGGTTGCGAAGAAGATGCGCGCACCCCATCAAACCGGAGATTTTCCTGCGCCGGTCAAGTTCGGCTATCTTTCGGTTGGCGTCGTTGAAGAAGGTCCCGAGGACTGGATCGCTCAGAACGTCTTCTGCCTGCACCCGCATCAGGACCGCTACGTCGTGCCGATCACCACACTCACCCGAATACCCGACGGCGTGCCGGCACGCCGGGCTGTGCTCACAGGTATCGCCGAGATCGCCCTCAACGCCCTGTGGGAGGCCGTCCCCCGCCTCGGCGACAGGATCGCCGTCGTCGGTGCCGGACTGGTGGGCGGCATGACCGCAGCACTTCTGCGTGACTTCCCGCTGGAACGCTTGCAACTGGTGGAGACGGATCCCGGGAAGCGCGGGTTCGTGGAATCCCTGGGTGTGGAGTTCGTGCTTCCGGACGATGCAAAGCAGGACTGCGACATCGTGTTCCATTGCTCGGCCACCGATGAAGGACTGGTCCGAAGCCTTCAGCTCGCGGGGGACGAGGGCGAGATTATTGAGATGTCCTGGTACGGGGACCGGAAGGTCTCCCTGCCGCTGGGGGAGGACTTCCATGCCCGACGCCTCTCCATCCGAGCCAGCCAAGTCGGAGTGGTTGCACGTTCGCGCCGGCACCGGAGGACGTCCAGCGAGCGGCTGGAGCTGGCAGTCTCCTTGCTGCGGGATCCCGTGTTCGACGCGTTCCTCACGGGAGAGTCGCAGTTCGAGGAACTGCCGGAGGTCTTCCAGGGCTTGGAAAACGGCGAACTGGATGATCTTTGCCGAGTCATCACCTACCCAAAGCCCCCGAAAGCGTAACCATGTTCAGCCTCACAGTCCGCCGACACTTCATGGTCGCCCACAGCCTTCCGCGGGAGTCGTTCGGCCCGGCCCAGGGACTCCACGGAGCCACTTTCGTGGCAGAGGTGACGTTCCGCCGCGCTGAGCTGAACGACGCCGCGATCGTGCTGGACATCGGCGCCGCCGGAACCATCCTGGACGAGGTGCTGGCCGGCCTCAACTATAAGAACCTCGACGAGCACCCGGACTTCGCCGGACAACTCACGACGACGGAGGTCTTGGCCCGCTTCATCGCTGAGGCAGTCGCGGCGAAAGTCCGCGAGAGCGACGACGGCGGTGCGCTCGCCGGCGTCGACGTCCTCCTCCGGGAACATCCCGACGCCTGGGCGGGCTTCTCCTTGGATTTCGAGCGGTAGCTCGCGCGGGACTGCCCCGGATGGCGGGCAAACGGTGCAGAATGGGGCCATGACGTCCGCTGTGCTTTCCACCCAAACGCTCACCCCGGAACTCCTCCGCGCCTGGGCGTGGCATAGGCAGGGCCTGGACGGCTCGCTCTCCGGCAAGACGTCCGAGGAAGTCCTGGACCGCGCCGGCTGGGCCCGCTCCGTGGGCGGCGCCAACCCCTACCTGACGCTCTTTGCCCGGGCCGGGATCCGGCGAGAACAGGTGGACCGGGACGTCGCAGAGTTGAGGATCCACGAGCTCCCCACAGCCCGCGGATGTACCTACGTCCTCGGCCGCAAGGACTTCGCCTGGGGCCTCCAAGTTGGCCGGGACGTCGCAGCGGCGCCATTCAAGGTCCTGGCCCGGCTCGGCGTCGAACGCGGTGAGATCACCCTGCTCGAAGAGCAAGTGCTGCACACACTCATGGAATCCAGCGACCCCATGGATCCGAAACAGCTCAAGGACGAACTCGGCGAATCCGTCCGCAGCCTCGGCGAAGAAGGCAAGAAGAAGGGTGCGTCCACCACCCTCCCCACGGCCTTGGGCCTCCTGCAAGCCGACGGACGCATCCGCCGCGTGCCTGTCAATGGCCGCCTCGACCAGCAGCGTTACGCCTACACCTCGTGGGTGCTGCCTCCCAGTTCCATCGACGACGACGCCGCCCGCGCGCGCTTGATCGAACGGTACCTGCGCTGGACCGGCGGAGCGACGTTCAAGCAGAGCCAATGGCTTACGGGCTTCACCGTCGCGCAGAGCAAGGCGGCTCTGGCCGCCGTCGGCGCCGTCGAAGTGGCCACGGCGGCGGGCGAGCCGCTCTGGATGCTGCCCGACGACGTCGAGCACCTTTCCGCGTTCAGGGCACCGCAGGAGGAACAGATCCAGCTTCTGGCCGGGACGGATTCCTTGGTGCTGTTGCGCAGGAATTCGGCGGACATGCTGGCTGAAGGCGATCGGGGCCGGAAGGTTCTCGACACCACGCTTGCGCTGCAGGCGGACCTGTCTGACCACCCGATCCTGGACCGGGGACGGATCATCGGGCTGTGGCAATACGATCCAGGCAAGGAACGGATCGCGGCCTGGACGTTCGACAATCCCAGCGCGGCCGTCACCCAGCGGATCGGTGAGGTGGGGATCTGGATCCGCGAGGACCTCGGGGACTTCCGCTCGTTCAGCCTGGACTCGCCGGCATCGCGCCAGAAACGCATCGACGCCCTGGACAAGGCGAACGCCGCGAACGGCTAAATCGGGTTCAATCTGGAGGCGGGCTCAGACCGAGGCGGGTTCAGTCCACCCAGAATCCGGAGAACTCGCCAGTGGCTTGCGTGAAGGTGGCATCCACGTGTTTTACGCGGCCGGGGGGGTCCCGGGATTGCAGCCATTCCAGCAGGGAGTCCACGGCGTCGCGGTCACCTTCAGCGATCACCTGCACCGAGCCGTCCAACTGGTTGGCCGCCTCCCCGGTCAGTCCCAATAGTCGGGCTTGGTGCATTGTGGAGTAGCGGAAGCCGACGCCTTGGACGCGGCCGGTCACCATGGCGATGACGCGTACTTGGCTCATGCGGCACCCGATCCATACGGTCTCGTGATCGCCTCCAGGAAATGCCCATCCGGATCGGCGAAGTAGACGCCGCGTCCGCCGTCGTTGTGGTTGATCTGCTGGGGGCGGGAACGCGCAGGGTCCGCCCAATAGGGGATTCCTTCAGCCTGGATCCGGGCGAAGATCCCGTCGAAGTCGTCCTCACTGACCAGGAAGGCATAGTGCTGGGGCGAGATGGGCCGGTCAGCCGTTGCGAAATCGAGGGCAACTCCATGGTCAAAGGACACAGTCATGAAGGACCACATGGGTTGCGGCTCCGGCAATCCAAACATGTTGGCGAGGAACTCCGCGGAACGGCGTTTGTCCGTTGCGTGGACGATGGTGTGGTTGAAAGAGACGGTCATGAGGTCCTCCTCAGGCGTGCTGTCTGAGACCATCTGACGTCCAACGCCCCACAATTTCAAGGGCGCTCATGGAGGGCGGCCGCTATTTCCGGTGGGCTGCGAAGAAATCGCGCAACAGGGCTGAACATTCCTCTTGGCGCACGCCTGCGTAGACCTCCACCCAGTGGTTGAGGCGGCGTTCCCGCAAGATATCGAACACGGACCCCGCGGCACCGGCCTTCTCGTCCCAGGCGCCGAAGACCACCCGCGGAATCCGGGCCAGCACAATGGCTCCAGCGCACATTGCACACGGCTCCAGCGTCACGACGAGGGTGCAGTCCTCGAGCCGCCAGCCGTCTCCGCCTTCGCCGAGCTCAAGGGCGTGGCGTTGCAGGGCGGCGGCAGCCTCGCGGATGGCGACAATCTCGGCGTGCGCCGTTGGGTCGCCGTTCGCTTCCCGTTCGTTCCGGCCGGCACCCAGCACGCCGCCGTCGGGCCCTAAAACGACAGCACCGATCGGCACATCCTCTGTATCGAGCGCCCGCCGGGCCTCGTCCAGGGCCAGACCCATCCAGGCCGCGTGCTCCGCGTGATAAGGCTCGTTGGTGCTCATGCCTCAATGATAGTTTTGGAGTCATGCGCACACTCGTCGTGGACCACCCGCTGGTCGCTCACAAGCTCACCGTTCTGCGGGATAAGAACACTCCTTCACCGGTCTTCCGGCAACTCACCGAAGAACTCGTCACCCTGCTGGCCTACGAGGCCACCCGGGAGGTCAGGACCGAACCGGTGGAGATCGAAACTCCTGTGACCAAGACGATTGGTACCGCCTTCACCAAGCCGACGCCGCTGGTGGTTCCCATCCTGCGCGCGGGCCTCGGCATGCTCGAGGGCATGACCAAGCTGGTCCCCACTGCCGAAGTGGGCTTCCTGGGCATGGCCCGCGACGAAGAGACCCTTGACATCATCACCTACGCCGAACGCCTCCCCGAGGACCTCACCGGCCGCCAGATCTTCGTCCTGGACCCCATGCTCGCCACCGGCGGCACACTTCGCGAGGCCATCAAGTTTCTCTTCAAGCGCGGCGCGTCGGACGTCACGTGCATCTGCCTGTTGGCCGCCCCGGAGGGCCTGGCCAAGCTCGAGGAAGAACTTTCCGACGCCAACGTGAAGATTGTTCTCGCCTCGATCGACGAGAGGCTCAACGAGAAGGCCTACATTGTTCCGGGCCTGGGCGACGCCGGAGACCGCCTCTACGGCGTAGCCGGCTAGCGAGTCCGGCCGCGCAGGGAACACCGCGTCCAGAAAAGAAGGCTGGGTAGCACAAGCTACCCAGCCTTCTTTGCCAGCAGGTGAAATGTCTACATAAATTTGACGTTGCATGCCCGGACTGCGTCAGGGTGGTACATTGCCGGGTACTGGACTCCACCGCTCCAACGATCAACCTTGACCCGAATCTTTCTTTTCTCGGTCGTAGAACAGGCTGAGATGGATCCAACCTTGGAAACGCGTGAATAGTCCTGAGATGTAGGACTGCGCCACGGACCCCGCTTGGTTTCCCAGATGAGGCAGAACGGTGTAGCACTAGGCGTAGCCGTTCTGACGGCAGTTTTCACTGGAGCCGGCGGCAAACTCACTCCCACCGGCTACGTGGACGCGGCCATTCCCGCCATCTACGTCGGTGCGTCCGTCCTGGTCCTTGCCACGTTGGTGGCGTGGCTCCTTCCGTCCCGAGCGCGCGCACGCAGCCTGGCGGCTCAACTCGCCGCAAGCCAGGCCGCCGCAAGCCAGGCCGAAGCCGAAGCAGGGGCGGGCACCCGGTCAAGCGCCGCCGTCGAACCCGCCGAGCCCTCGCTACAACGCGCCTAAGTAGCCGGCCTCGTCAACGCGGGGTCACTTACGGCCCAATTCGAGCAGCAACATGGGCCGCAAGTGACCCCGCGTTGTGCTCCGCCCCTACCGGTTTTCGGGCTCCGCCGATAGCCTTTGGCGCATGGACTGGAAACTTGAACTTGTGTTTGTCCCTGTGTCCGATGTGGACCGCGCCAAGGATTTCTACGTCAACAAAGTGGGCTTCAACGCCGACTACGACGAGCGGCCCATGGACGGCATCCGCTTCGTCCAACTGACTCCGCCTGGCTCGGCCTGCTCCATCTGCATCGGCGAGGGCCTGAACGACGCCCCTCCAGGCACCGCCCCCAGCCTCCAGATGGTGGTGGGCGACATCAAGGAGGCCCACAGCCAGCTCAAGGCCAACGGCGTGGAAGTTAGCGACATCGATATCCAGGATTGGGGCCACTTTGTGTACTTCGCCGATCCGGACGGCAACAAATGGGCCGTTCAGTACATCCCGCACAGGCCCAACGGCTAGGACTCACGCCGTAAGAGTTGGGCCGCGGACCGGATGCGCGGGCAGGATGGATGCATGAACCTGCCTGCTGAAGCCGTGAAAACCCTGACCGTCCGGGCTGTCCTCTTCGATATGGACGGCACCTTGGTGGATTCCACCGCGATCGTGGAGCAAGTGTGGAGCGAATTCGCCGGCCGGTATGGGCTGGACATCGACGAGATCCTGCGGACTTCGCACGGGGTCCAGGCCAAGGACACGGTACGCCGTTTCGCCCCGTCCGGAGCTGACATCGACGCGCTCGCGGAGGAACTCGGCGAGATGGAACGGACCCGGACGGACGGGATCGTGGCGTTGCCTGGAGCCGTGGAACTGCTGCGGTCCTTGCATGCCGACGCCGTCGCCATGGTCACCTCGGCCGATCGGATCCTCGCCGGGGTGCGCATGAAGGCAGCCGGACTCGAGATGCCTGCGACCACTGTTACCTCTGAGGCAGTGACCCGCGGCAAGCCCGATCCGGAAGGCTATCTCACGGCAGCGGCGCTGCTGGGTGCCGAACCGGCCGACGTCGTCGTGTTCGAAGATGCCCCCGCGGGCATCGCTTCCGCCCGTGCGGCGGGCATGCGGACGGTGGTCGTGGGCGACGCCGGCGGCGAGGCAGCGGATGGGCTCTGGCAGATCGCGGATTACTCAGCTGTCACTGCCACGGCCAGTCTGGACGCCTCGGGCCGACGGGTGATCGAGCTCCGGTTCTAGCGTTAGCGGGCTGGATGCAGGCCGGACAGGTCCCGTTGTTCCCCTGAGGACGAGGCTTCCTTCGAAGATGATCCTCGCCCCGGTCAGGCTGGTTGAGCCTGCGTTTTCGGAGAGGGCGGCGACGGCGCGCCGGGCTGCTGCACCGACGTTGACCGCGATCGTGGAAAGGGCAGGAAACGTTGTGGTCGCGAGGGTGTCGTCGCATCCGATGACGCTCATGTCTTTCGGGACGTCCACGCCTGCGGCAGCGAATCCGCCCATCAGGCCGTGCGCGATGACGTCGTCAAAAGCGATGACTGCGGTGACTCCAGAGGCTGCCACAGAGTCGCTGAGAGCTTTCGCGGCTTCGTAGGTGCCCGGTTCCGCACTGAAGTGCGTGACCTCGAGGGCGTGGCCCGTCGAGAAGTTGTCCACGGCCGAGCGACGCTGCTTGTTTGCCCATGATTGTGGTGGGCCGCCGACGTAGGCTATGTGACGGTGGCCGAGTTCGGACAGGTGCGTCAGCGCGGAGCGGATGGCTGCAGCGGTGTCCAGCAGTACCCGGTAGGTCTCCGGAACATCGCGGTTGATGAAGGCCACGCGCTGCGAATCGGCGATTTGCCGGATGCGGGACGAAGCGAGCCGGGAAGATACGACGATCAAACCTTCAACTTGGGGCGCCATCCGTGAGATGAGACGGTCTTCCCGATTGGGATCTTCATCCGTGTCCGCCAAGAATACGGATAGTCCGAGGTCGCTCGCATAGTTTTGAGCCGCCCGGACGAGCGGAGGGAAAAACGGGTTGGCGATGTCCGGCACGATGAGCCCGATCGCCCCGGCACGTCCTGTAGAGAGGGCGCGTGCGTGATGGTTCGGTACGTAGCCCGCGGCTTCGGCCGCCTTTTGTACCAGTGCCACTGTCTCCGGTTTGAGTAGGTTCGGCCGGGTAAAGGCCCTCGACACGGTTGAGGGGGCGATGCCGAGTTCGGCCGCCAGCTGCGTGATAGTTGGACGGCCTGTCATTGGAGTTCACCCACGAGTTCCAATGCGGCCTGGATCAGCGCTTCGGCACTTCCAGGCGCGAAAGGGGCCGGCATGCCGTAGTAGCGGTGCGCGTCCTCCACCTCGTATCCTCCGAAGCCATATTCATCAGCGGTTGGGAAGTATCCTGGGCACCCGTTGGTGTAACCAGTGACAACTACGGGCCCCCCGACCCGGGAGGCGATCGCTTCCGTTGCGGCCAGGAATGGTTCTCCGGGTAATCCTACGAGGGTCAGGCCCTGCCAGTTGAAGACACTCACCGGGGCGTCCCAGGACATTTCCTCTTCTGGACTGCGGTCCATGGCCCACTGCTTCCACGCGTTGAGAAGGGATCGCCGGCCCGGATCTGCCGAAACCGCTTCGGCCTCCCACAGGCGGGCCAACTCCGCGGGGGAAACCGCATCACGCGAATTCATAGCGACGCTGATGGTCTTCCGGGCGACGGCGGTCTTCCCGGAATCGGAAATGGGCAGGAGGCGGGTCCCCAACACGGATGCCGCCACATGTTCTCCGATCTTGCGCGCCTGCTCCATCGTCCTGCCGGCGGAGCCGGAAAGCGTATACGACGCGTCGGCGGGATGGCCCGAGTTGATGTCCCCGGCGGTCCCGGGCAGGAAAAGGGCTACTGAGCCGGGGAAACGTTCCTCCAGGACCTTCCTGGTGAACGCCGGGTAATCGCCGCTGATAAGCCGGTTTTCCGGACCCAGGACCACCGGGTGGCACGGATAGAGAACAATCCAGGCAACCACTTGTCCGTTTGCGTCGTTGAACGCGGCAACTTGGACTGGCGGATCCACGGCGCGTTCGGGATGGCGTCGGTTCCTGGCAATGTCCACTCCGCGCGATTCGCCGTATTGCAGGGCCGCGGGCCGCTGGGAGGCCATGGCGGCTTCCGTGGCCTCGCGGCAAGCTAGGACGATCTCCTCCAGGAGCCGCGGGTCATGGCCCCCGAGCCGGCCCGGCATGACGCATGGGCCCGCGTGCGTATGGGTGGCGGTGATCGCGACATGTTCCGGCATAAGGGGCAAGCTCCCTGAGATGCGGGTGCATGTATCTTCGTGGAGGCCGCACACATCCACAGTAATCCAGCAGGTGTCATCGACGGCCAGCGCCCGGACGGTCAGGGGGTCGTGGACGCCGGTGCTCGGTTCCGTCCTTGCTGCGAACCCGGCCATGGGCGTACCCGCGGGCGGCGAGATCTCGACGACGGCGGCGCCCACTCGGAGGGCGGCCTGGCCTGGATGGCTGGTACTCATTCCGGTTCGCCCGATACTTTTCGACCGCCTTGGATGACCGCAGTAATGGTCCCTGCTTCGGGTCCGTCCGCGGTGATCAGGACAAAATCTGCCGGGGAACCGACTCGAAGGTGGCCGAGCCCCGGCCGGGTGCCCGGGATCACCCGGGCGGGAGTGGACGTCACCATTTTGAGGGCTTCCGATAGATCCAGGCCGACGTTTCGGATCACGTTGCAAAAACCGTCGGGGAGGGTAGCGGCGGCCCCTGCGAGTAGATCCGTGCCGACATGGGAGAGCCTCCCGCCAGGCGCGAGATCCACCAGTCCGCCCACGGAAGTACGGTGGCGGCCAGGCTCGCTTCCGGCCAGCGCAGTGCTGTCCGAAACCAGATAAGCGCGTTCGGGGGTCTTGGCCCTGATCATGACTTTCAGGGTATCGCTGGGCAAATGGTGGCCGTCCGCTATGAGTCCCGCCGTGAGCCGGTCGTCAGCGAGTTGAGTCCACAGGGCATTCGGGTGCCTGGGCAGGGTGGTGGCTATGCCATTGCCCAGATGGGTGGCCAGGCTGGCTCCCGCGGTGATCGCAGCCGTGATTTGTTCAGGACTCGCGTGTGTGTGTCCGATGGCCACGTGCACGCCGAGTTCGCGGATTTGGGCGATCTGGGCCGGCGCATCGGGCGTATGCGGAGAGACGGTGACGATGCCGACCATTCCGCTTGCGCGAAGCCAGCGCCGGACCTCCAGGACGTCCAATGGACGCACGAAGTCGGCGTCGTGGACGCCCCGCGGACCGTCCTGGTCCGAGATGAAGGGGCCCTCTATGTGGACGCAGGGGATGGCTGCCCTGGTGCTTGGATCAATGTCGCAGGCCCGGTTGATCTGTTCGAGCGCGCCAGCGATTGCCTCTTCCGATGCTGTCACGATGGTTGGCACCCACGTCGTGACGCCCAGCTTCGCCAGCTCCGCTCTCATGTTGATGATGGTTTGCGGCGTGACGTCAGCGGCGTTGACGTCTAGTCCGCCGTAACCGTTGACTTGGCCATCGATAAATCCCGGCGCGATGACAGGCAGCCCCTGGTCAGGGTCGATCTCCCGCACGGACAGGATGGTCGTGTCGTAGGCGATTTCTATGTTGATCCCCCGGTGGGGGTCTTTGCCCACAATCGTTTCGGGGTGTGTCACAGCTTGCGTACCCGTCCTTTGAAACGTGAAATGAATTGCTGGTTGGCTTCGTCGCCGCCTGGAGCATTTCCTGATCTCCACAATGGCGGCTCAATCCCGACTTCGTTCAGCTTGCTGATGGTGGACATCATGAGCCAGTTCAAGGTGAAGGCGTTGGCGAACGTGGACACAGCGGCCGTTTTCTCCGCTGCCCCGGGGACCTTCATGACGGCGTCTCCAACGGGAACCTTCGTGTCGATGTGGTGGTCGACGACGTCGTGCAGATTCAGCTTTTGCGGATGCCGTGCAGGATGGTCACTGGCTGTTTCCTCTGCGTGCTGCCGCGAGGAAACGCCGATGGTCTTGACCGATCTTTCACGCGCCATCAGGGCTGCATCGATGAGGGCACTGTTGATGCCGTACGCGTTGACCAGGATGAGGACGTCCCCTGCTCCGAGTCCGGCGTCCTCGATGACGATCCGGCCGTAGCCCGGAGTCCGTTCCATGGCCATTGAGCGGAGGGCGCCGCTGGAGAGCAGGGTGCCTTCGTCCAAAATGGCCGAGACGTGCATCAGCCCACCTGCGCGGAAGAACACTTCCTGGCTTGCCAGGTTCGAATGGCCGCCTGGGCCGTAGATGTGTACCAGTTCGTCCTTGGCCACCTGGGCAGCGAGAATGTCCGCGGCGATGCTGATGTTTTCGGCTTCTTCCAGGCGGATGCGCTCAAGGAGTTCGGTGATTTTTCCGAGGTAGTCCTGCGAGAGCTGCTCACTTGCGTTCATCGCGGATCGGATTCGGAGTCGAGGTAGATAGTGACGTTGGGGTGCGTGCGCAGCGCAGTGCCGGGATGGTCTCCGCTGATCGGCTGGCTCAGCGTGTTGTGGACGGCAATCCGTTTGGCAGGGCCGGGCACGGAAGCGATGATTTCGGAGGCGTGCAACAACCGCGGGATGGAGACGGTGATGGCGCGCTGCGGAACGTCGTCGAAACTCGCGAAATGGCCTTCGTCCACCTGTTGCTGGCGGCTTACTTGGTCCAGGTTGATGACGCGGGCGGGGAGTGGGTCAGTGAGGTCGGCCGGGGGATCGTTGAAGGCAAGATGGCCGTTGACTCCCAAGCCGAGCAGGACGAGGTCAAAGGGATCTTGGCCCATCAGCGTGCCATAGCGCTGCGCTTCCTCTTCGGCGGGGTTCTCCGGGTTGATGCGGTGAAAGGTGGTCGGCGGAAGGTGGCTGAAGAATTTGCGTTGCAGCCAGTTTCCGAATCCTTGGGGTGCGTCCGCCCCGAGCGCGAGGTAGTCGTCCATATGGAAACACGTTATGCGGCTCCAATCGATGCCGGGTTCCTGGACGAGCGCCTGCAGCGTTGCCTCCTGGCTGGGAGCTGCTGCGAGCATCAGCCGGGCCTTCCGCTGGTTCCGGAGCGCCCTGCGTAGGGTTTCCGCTGCATGCGCGCCGGCGCGTTTCCCCAGTGCGGCCGGGTCCGGGTAGGTGGAAACGGCGGGGCTGTAAGTGGTCTGTGCTGTCACGTGTGTGTCTTTCGGGTTTCTAGTTCAGTGGTCAGGAGGAGTGATCTGGCTATGTGGAACGGGTCTTTGACAGGCAGTGCCACCACCTTGTCGAGGGGTTTCCCCTCGCGGTCGCGTATTTGCAGCCACTCCTGGCCGGAGGGGTCTGGAAATGTGTCGAGGGTGTAGGCCCAGATTCGCTCATGCCAGTCCAGGAGGTCGGGACGCCCGAAACGTTCGGCGAGGAGCCTGGTTGCGTAGAGGGCCTCCACCTGGACCCACCACAGCTTGGTGTCCCACGTCTGGGTCACCAAGGTTTCGTAGGTGTCGTTGCCGAGGAGCCTGCCCCGTGGTTCTGCTCCGGTGCTGTCGACATATCGGAAGATGCCGCCGTGCAGGTCATCCCAGCCGGCTTCCAGGGCGCGGACGGCAAGGTCCGGTAGCCAGTCCGGAATACGAGGTGCAAGTCCAGGCATGATTTCGACGGCTTCCATGACCATCCAGAGCATCTCCAGAAGGTGACCGGGGGTTCGGTGGCGGGCCAGGAGCGTGTCCAGGTCATCGGTGCTGTCCGGCCGGTATTCCCACCATGCGTCGGCCTTCCACATGCCTTCCGAGTTTCCGTCGCCGAGGAGCTGGGAAAGCGCGGCGCCGGCTGTTTCGGCGCTTTCAGCAGAGCCGCTGGCCAAATGCAGCTGGGCGCCCACATTCAGCAGGAGCATCAGCCCGGCCGCGTCCTTGAATCCGGCCCGGACGGGGTATGGCTCGGATGGAGCGCTCCGTGCCTCGATCCTTTCTTCGGCGTGGGCGAGAAGCGCATGGGCTGATTGCAGCCACTCTTCCCGTTCCGGGCCTGCGGCTTGGGGAAGCCGGGCTGCACCCGCCAGGCCCAAGGCCGCAAAGAGGTCAGCCAGTACGCTGACCGCAACCTCCCCTTGCGGCCCGGACGGCAGCGCCTGCCCCTCAGCCGATGTGCGGTATGCCGTGACGCTGCCGTCCAGGATGGCGTGGGCTTGGATGAAGCTGGCCGTTTCAATCGACAGAGTGGCCCACAACTGGGGATTTCCCCCGATGATTCCGGCCTCGCTGTCCTGTGCAATCCTTGAGCAGAGCCAAGCCCAGCGGCCTTGCGACCACGTATATTTTTCGTTCGAAAGCAACCGCCCCGAGTTGGAAAAGCAGGTGAAAACTCCGCCGTTTTTCCTGTCGACTCCGTTCTCGAGCCACCAGGGGAGGACGCCCTTGACCAGCTGATCCCGTATTTCCGATCCGGTTGCGCTCATGCGACGGTGCTTTCAACCGGAAGCGATACGGCCGGCTCAAGGTCGCGGTCAAGGGACTCGACCAGGGCATCGGAAGCCTCGTTGTGCCAAGGGCGCAGCCAGCCGAAGACGCAATAGACGATCGCGGAGGCAAGCACCGGGGCCGCTACGTTGATTGTCTGCGCACTGGCCGTTCCCAGGCTCGCGATGGGAGCGGCCAAGGCGTACTTTGCGAGTGCGAAGACGATCAAACCGGTGGCCCAGGAAAACAAGGCTGCCGATGGGCCGCAGCGCCGGAATGGGCGCAACATCCCCAGCAGCATGGGAACGGCGATCGGCCCCACCAAAGCCCCGAACCAGAGGATTATCAGGCCCAGGACGCCGCCGAATGAATCCGCGCTCAGGGCAATGACCATCGACAAACCGATGAACAGGAACGTGGAAATCCGGCCGCCCAGTAGTTCCGCACGCGAAGTCAGGGGCTGCCGGGAACCGCGCAACGCAGGGATGATGTCCCGGATGACGACGGCGGAAATCGCGTTGGCGTCCGAAGAGGTCATGGCCATCGTGTGTGAGAACATTCCGGCGACGACCAAGCCAACCAGGCCGGCCGGCAGCAGCTGCTGGGTCAGGAGCGCATAAGCCTGATCTGGGTGCGTCAGATTGGGCAGGATCAGGGGCGCGGCCCACATGGGGAAGAAAAGCACCAGTGGCCACACGAGATAGAGTGCGCCCGAAAGCAGGACTGATTTGCGGGCCGCTGTGCCGGACGGGGCGGCAATGAAGCGTTGAGCCAGATTCCAGGTTCCTCCGTTGTAGGAAATAGTGCTGATCAGGCAGTAGGCGAGGAAGAATCCGATGGTGTAATCGCCGGCGAATGGCTGCGAGTGGGAGGCCGGCAGCCGGGACCAGATTCCTGCGATCGAGGAAACGCCCCCAAGCTTGGCCACGGCGAAGATGAGCATGGCAATGCCCGCCACGGACTGGATGATGAATTGGCCCATGTCGGTCAACGCGTCGGCCCACAAGCCGCCAACGGTCGAATAGATGAGCGTGACCCCGCCGACGATCAGGATGCCGACGGCAATCGGAACCCCGGCGAACACGTTCAGGAGGATCGCACTAGCCGCCCACTTGGCCGCGACATCGAAGACTTTCAATGCGGCACCGGACCAAGCCAGCACTTGCTGCGCGGGCAGGTTGTAGCGCGTGGCCAGGTATTCGAGCGGGGAGATGATTCCCAAACGCTGTCTCAGGCGCGGCCAGCGCGGGGCGAAAAAGACAGCGCCGACGAGGCAAGCGATGGTGATCGTGAGCGCCCACCAGACATACAGTGCGAAACCGGTGGTGTAGGCGATGGCGGCGTAGGCCACGAAGACCGCTGCCGAATAGCCGGACATGTGGTGGGAAATCCCCGCCAGCCACCACGGCATCTTTCCACCGGCCGTGAAGAAGTCGGCGGCGTTTTTCACTCGACTCTTGGCCCACCAGCCGATCCCTATCATGACGACGAAGTAGGCCCCTAAAACGAGCCAGTCGGCGAAATACATACGTTCTCCTTGATGCGACGAAAGCTTGGAAATGGGATCTGCAGTGGCGTCCACTTTTCTCTGCAAACGTTTGCAAAACAAGGGTCTTTTTGAAAGTTTTCTTCTCGGGCCTCCTCAGCCATCCCGCCAAGCACGCCCACTCACCCAGCCAACGCGTACACCGTGGTCCCGCCGATGGTCTGTGCCTGGAAGTTCGCCGCCACCCATTGCGCGATCTGGGCAGGAGCTTCCGATCCGCTGTTCGCCTGCATGGTCGCGCCGGCGATGAAGTAGTGGATCTTGCCCTGCGCCACGAGCTGCTGGAACTGTTCGAGCGTGGGGGACGGGTCCGTGCCGTTGAAGCCACCCACAGCCATGACGGGCAGTTCGGTGGCCAGCTGGTAGCCGGCGGCGTTGTTGGAGCCCACGACGGCGGCCGCCCACGTGTAGTTCGAGGCGCCGGATTTGAGTGCGGCAACTATTTCCGACGACGGCGTGGTGGCGCCGAGCACGCCGCCCATGCCCCCGCCCTGCCGGTTCCCGCCAAAGCCGCTGCCCTGGGTGCCCGGCTGCTGGAGGGCTTGCGGGGGAGTGTTCTGGGCTGTGTTGTTTTGTCCGAAGCCGCCCCGGCCGCCGAAGCTAGCTGCGCCGAAGCCGCCGAACGTCGTCGGCCCCGCGCTGGGGATTGCGCCGCTGTGTGTCACGGAGGCGGTAGAGATGGAGTACGCCAGGGGGCCGGCGAGGGAGGCCGCGAGGGCGAGCACCGCCGTCGTGCGCTGAAGGATGCGGGACGGGAAGCGTCCCGAGAGCAGCAGCCCGGCCGCGGCTGCCAGAGCCGACGACAGCACCGCCCAGCGCAGCCACGGACCATAGGCCGTGGTGCTGCCCAGGAGATCGAAGGCCAGGAATCCCGCTGCGGCCACTGCCACGGCGAGCATGACCGCGGCGACGAGTTGCGCGCGGTGTTGCCACAAGAGCACCCCGCCCAGGCCCGCGAGCCCGGCGATGCCCGGGGCCAGCGCTACGGCGTAGTAGGGATGGATGATGCCCGCCATGAAACTGAACACCAGCCCGGTGACAAGCACCCACGAGCCCCACAAGATCACCGAGGCACGGACGCCATCGGTGCGCGGGGCACGGCGGCCCAACCACAGGAGCCCGGCCCCGAGGACCAGCACGGAGGGGAGCAGCCACGCGATCTGGCCGCCGAATTCGCTGTTGAACATCCGGAACAGCCCCGGAACTCCCCAGCCGTTGCCGCCCCCGACGCTGCCGGTTTCCTGGCCGCTGAGCCTGCCCAGGCCGTTGTAGCCGAGCGTCAGTTCCAGGATGGAGTTGTTCTGGGAGCCGCCGATGTACGGCCGCATGTTCGCCGGAATGAGTTCGACGACGGCGAGCCACCAGCCGGCCGAGACCACCATGGCTGCCCCCGCCGCAAGCAGATGAAGGAGACTGCGCAGCCGAAGCGGGCGGCGCCCCACTCCACCCGGCGCGGCAACCACGTACGCCACGGAAAATCCAGGAACCACCAGCAGGACCTGGAGTTGCTTGGTCAGGAAGCCGAAGCCCAGGAGCACCCCGGCCAGCAGGAGCCAGCGCAGCTTGTTGTCCTGGATGGACCGCAGCGTGGCGTAGGCGGCGGCCGTCATGAGCAACACCAGCAGGGCGTCCGGGTTGTTGAACCGGAAGATGAGGGTGGCTACCGGGGTGATGGCCATGACGACGGCTGCCAGCAGCCCTGCCCGGTGGGCGAGCCGTGGATCGCCGGTGGCGGGGGCCGCGGCCCGCCGGACCGCAAGATACAGCAGCCATGCCGTGGCGACGCCCATGAGCGCCTCGGGAACCAGGATGCTCCAGGAGCTCAGCCCGAAGATCCGTACCGAGAGGCCCATGATCCAGAGCGACGCCGGCGGCTTGTCCACCGTGATGGAGTTGGCGGCGTCGGAGGATCCGAAGAACCACGCGGTCCAATTCTGCGAACCGGCTTGGGCTGCGGCGGAATAGAACGGGTTGGCCCAACCGGAAGCGCCGAGGTTCCAGAGATACAGGACCGCCGTTGCGAGGAGCACAAGGGAGAGCTCCACGCGGTGCCGCAGGGTATGCGGGCCAAGGTTGCGGCGGGGTTTTCGGGACCGGCGGGACTTCCGGGTTTGGCCAGCCCGGGCGCGGCCGCCCCCTTCCTGCCGGGCGCGGCCGCCCCCTCCCTGGGGAGCAGCCTCGTCCGGCAGGACCGGCTCCACCAAACGCGACGGCGGAACCGGCTGCGCTGGTTTGGAACCGGTGTCTGTGGAATAGGAAGCGGTCATCGGAATCTACTTTGTCAGCTTGTAGACGGTGGAGCTGCCCACCGTCTGGGCTTGGAAGTTGGCCTGTACCCAGGAGGCTACCTCGGAATTGCCGCCTTGGCCTCCGAATCCACCGCCGCCACCCATGCCGCCACCTGCGATGTAGTAACCGATCTGTCCCTTGGCCACCATGTCCTGGAACTGTGCCAGCGTGGGGTAGGGATCGCCGCCGTTCCAGCCACCGAGTGCGATCACGTTGGTGTTCGTGGCGAGCTCAAGGCTGGCGGCTTGGGTGGCGCCGGAGACGATCGCCGACCATTTCGTGGTGGTGGACGTCAGCAGCGCGGCCAGTCCGGCGTCGGTGGTTCCCTCGGAGCCGGGCCCTCCCGCCTGGCCCGCGCTACCAACTGCGCCGAACCCTCCAGCGCGGTTTCCGAAGCCGCCCATGGCGGAACCGGTGGGTCCCGACGTCGGGATGGAACCGGAGTGGGTGGTAGCCGCCGTCGCGAGCGTCCACGCAGCGGTTCCGAGGCCGCCGGCCAGGAGGGAAACGACGACGACGGCCGCGGCCGCCGCGCTCCGAAACCGGCCGGCCGTATTTTTGCCGGCAAAGCGCAGCGCGTCGAGGCGGAGCAGGATTGCACCGGCCGCCACCACACCCAGGACGACGATCACGATGCGCAACCAGGGAAGCCACGAGGCGTCGCGGCCCAGGAGAACCGCGGACCAAGCCGAACTACCGAGGATTACCACGGCCAGGACGATCCTGGCCGGCCAATACCCGCGGCCACGCCACAGCTCAACGCCGCCAATGCCCACCAAGGCTGCGATTGCCGGTGCGAGCGCTACCGCGTAGTAGGGGTGGACGATGCCGCTCATGAAGCTGAAGACTCCCGCTGTGACCAAAAGCCAGCCACCCCAGAGGATGAGCGCGGCACGGGTGCGGGAGGCTCGCGCTTCCCGGCGGGTGAACCATAGGCCAGCTGCCAGCAGAATCAGCGCTGCAGGAAGAAGCCAGGAGACCTCAGCACCAAAGCTTGTGCCGAACATGCGGGCGATCCCGGCAGCTCCACCGAAACCGGTGTTACCGCCACCGCCCCCGCCGCCGAACGCACCCAAACCGCCAGCGGGTGCTCCAGCGCCGCCTCCGCCGGGCGTGCCCTCGCCCGAACCGGTGATGCGGGACAGCCCGTTGTAGCCAAAGGTCAGCTCGAGGAAGCTGTTGGTTGTCGATCCCGCCATGTAAGGCCGTGCCGAAGCCGGGGTCAGCTGGAAGATCGCGACATAGCTGCCAGCCACTACGGCGATACCGGCCAACGCGCCGAACAGGTGCAGCAGCCTCCGCCGCAACGGGGTAGGTGCGGCCCAGAGATACGCGAGTCCGAGGCCTGGAACAATCAGGAAACCCTGCAGCATTTTGCTCAGGAACGCGAGGCCAACTACGGCGCCGGCCGCGGCGAGCCACTTCCAGCCTGCCCGTTCGATGGCACGAGTAGTGAAGTAGGCCGCGAGCACCAGGCACAGGGTCAGCATGGCGTCGGGATTGTTGAAGCGGAACATGAGCGCGGCCACCGGGGTCAGTGCCAGAGCGCCACCGGCCAACAAGCCCGCGCCTGGTCCGGAGACCCGCTTGACCGTCAAATAGAGGAAACCGACGGCGGCTACGCCCATGAGCGCCTCGGGAACCAGCATGCTCAGGGGCGAGAAGCCGAAGATCCGGCCTGCCAAAGCAGGGATCCACAGAGAGGCCGGCGGCTTGTCCACGGTGATGGCGTTGCCGGCGTCGAGCGAACCGAACAGAAACGCCGTCCAGTCCTTGGTGCCGGCCTGGATGGCCGCGGCGTAGAAGGAGTTTCCATAGCCGGTGGCCGCGAGGTTCCAGAGATACAGGAAGGCGGTGGCCATGAGGAGTCCGGCGGCGGACGGCCGCACCCAGCGGGGCTGCCGGCCAAAGGCGTATCGCGTCCAACCCGGCGTGGCATCGGGGGTTGACGGGCCCGTCGAGTGACGGCCCTGCGGTGCTGGGGCAGTCCCGACGGCGGCGGATGAGTCGGTTCCGGCCGGTCCTGTGCTTGCGGGAGTAATCGTGGAGGTCATGATGCTGCCGTTTCTGTGCGCGATTTGGTTTGTGTGGCGGGCGCAGTCGCCTGCGCGGCAGGCTGTCGGAAGACCCAAAGTCGGAACAAGAGGAAGCGGACCGCGGTGGCGGCGAGGTTCGCCGCGACGACGGTGAGGAGCTCGCCCCAACGGTCCGGCGTCGTCGTACTGTGCACCAAGGCGAGTGCCCCTGAGGTGAGCGCGAGGCCGATCCCGAAGACGATCAATCCCTCGAAGTGGTGCCGAACGGGATTGCCGCCCTGGATGCCGAAGGTGAAGCGCCGGTTGGCTCCGGTGTTGGCGATGGCCGTGACGAGCAGCGCGAGGAAGTTGGCCAGCTGGGGGTCCATGAAGCCGCGGCAGAACAGGAAGATGAGCACATAGGCGAGGGTGGACGCAGCGCCGATCGCGGCGAACCGGACTAGTTGCCCGAAAAGGCTGCTGCGCGGGCTCTGCTCGGCAGTACGTGACGACGCCGGAAGCGGCCCGCGTGCAAGTGCTGCCCGCAGTTCCGGAATGGGGATGCGGCCCGAGACGAGATCCCGGGTGAGCCGGACCATGCCTCGGATGTCGGCCAGGGCGGTGCGCACCACGTCGACGCTCGAATTGGGATCGTCAATCCAGTCGACGGGAACCTCGTGGACCCGGAGGCCGCAGCGTTCGGCGAGGACCAGGAGTTCAGTATCGAAGAACCACGAGTTGTCCATGGTGTGGGGGAGGATCTGCTGTGCGACATCTGCCCGGATCGCCTTGAAACCGCACTGGGCATCGCTGAAGCGCGCACCCATGAACGAGTGCAGCATCAAGTTGTAGCTACGCGAAATGAACTCGCGCTTGGGGCCGCGGACAACCCGCGAGTTCCGGGTCAGCCGTGTGCCGATTGCGAGGTCCGAATGGCCGGAGATCAGTGGCGCCAAAAGGGGCGCCAGCGCGGCAAGGTCCGTGGAGAGATCCACGTCCATGTAAGCGAGAACCGGCGACGGCGATGCCAGCCACACCTTGCGCAGGGCGTTACCGCGTCCCTTTTCCTCAAGGTGGACAACCGCGAGCTCAGGCAGTTCCCTTGCCACGCGGTCCGCGATCTTCAAGGTGCTGTCCGTGCTCGCGTTGTCCGCCACGGTGATGCGGAAGCCATGTGGGAAGGATTCGCGCAAGTGGCCGTGAAGCCTGCGCAGGCACTCTTCGAGGTCGCGTTCCTCGTTGAAGACGGGGATGGTGACATCGAGGACCGGGATGGCGGTGTGGGTGTCCACGGGGGCGCGCCGCCCTGTGCTGCGTTGAATGGGGGTCTTGGCTTGGATGGTAAGGCCCGGCGGCACCACCGCGGGGTCCTTCAGGGTTCCGGAGGTGGATTCGATGAGCGTCATGTATCCAGAGTGCCGTCGCAGAATATGAAGGCTTTAGGCGGAACCTGTGACGTGGCTGTGGATGTATCACCGGCGTGGCGAATCACATGCCTGGCCAAAATACGTCGAGGTCCGCCCCTGAAGGGACGGACCTCGACGTATTTGTGCGTGGATCTTGGTTTAGTACCAGTTGTGGACCAAGTGGAAGGACCACGCTGCCGACGGCGATCCGTAGCGTTCCTTGATGTAGTTCAGGCCCCAGCGGATCTGCGTCTGGTAGTTGGTCTGCCAGTCAGCGCCTTCGGACGCCATCTTTTCGGCCGGCAGCGACTGCCCAATGCCGTAAGCGCCGCTGGAGGCGTTGGTGGCAGTGGTGCGCCAGTCCGATTCCTTGTTCCACAAGGTGATCAGTGCTGACATTTCGCCCTGGCCCCAACCGTAGGAGGGAAGGATGCTTGCGGCATAGGCCTGGGCGCCGGAGGGATCATCGACGGCGACGGGTGCGGCCGGGGCTGCTGGCGCAGGGGGTGCCACGGGGGCGGCCGGCGCGGCAGCCTGGGGCGCAACGGCGGCCGGAGCGGGGGCGGCTGCCTGGCTCGGCGTCGGCGCGGCGCTCGGCTTGGGGCTTGCGCTTGCGCTGGCCGATGGCGTGGCTGAGTGATCCGTCGTGCGGGATTCGGACGTGCGGCTCATGTCCTGGGCATTAATGGCCTGTCCGGCGGCCTGGGTGGCGGCACCTGCACCAAGGAACACAGCAACGACGCCGGCAACAACGGCCATGCGCTGGCCGGTGCCGAGGTTCGAGGCGGCTCGCCTCAATGTGGAACGTGACTTGTTTTTCCGGGCTGGTTCGCCGCGGTGGCGCGCAACAGAGCGCGACTGATTCCTGGAATCAGACATGGTGATTGCCTCTCGACGCCTGCGGAGTTAGCTGTCGGATTCGGATGAGGTCATCCGGCCGTGGCCACGGGAAATCGTGGCGGTACGGCTTCACCCCTAGGGCTGGCTCAACATGAGCGCTTGCCCGGAGACCTGGGTCCCCCGTCTCTGCCTGGACTGTTGGGCACCGGGGAGGGGCAGAGCTCGGCGCCTACCCGGCGGTGGCCGGAATGATCCAGCGCACCTATTCGACGGTACAGGAGGATTCAGCTCAAGTCACATTTAGGTAACGGAGATCACGACGCCGGTGCGTCGACTTGCGCGCGCCGCGCACCGGCGTCGCGCCCTCCTGGGTGGCCCTTCAGGCCGTGGCGGTCCTGAGCGCCGGAAGCCGCACCGCAAATTCCGTCCGGCCGGGCCGCGACGCCACTTCGACGGTTCCACCATGCGCCTGGACAATGGATTCCACAATCGACAAGCCGAGCCCGGACGTGCCTTCGGAACCCGATCGGGCGGCGTCGGCACGGGCAAAGCGGGAGAAGATCCTGCCCTGGAATTCAGGCGGGATGCCCGGCCCGTTGTCGGTCACTGTCACCACGGCGCTGCCGTCGGCGGAACGCACGACGCCCGTGACCACGGTGGTTCCCGCCTCCGTGTGCTTGCGGGCATTGGAGAGCAGATTCGCCAAAACCTGGTGGAGTTGAGTGGTGTCGCCGCGGACCGTGAGGGGCTCATCCGGGAGCTTGAGCTGCCAGATGTGCTCCGGGGCCATGACTTTCTCGTCGCTGACGGTCTCGATCACCAGCTGCGTGAGGTCCACATCGGTGAACTCCGGGGCCTTCCCTTCGTCCAGCCGGGCCAACAGAAGGAGGTCCTCCACGAGGGTGGTCATGCGTTCCGACTGGCTCTGCACCCGGCCCAGTGACTTGCGCCCGTCCTCGGTGAACGTCTCCGTCATGCGCAAGAGCTCGGTATAGCCGCGGATGGCGGTCAGCGGAGTGCGTAGTTCGTGGGACGCGTCGGCCACGAACTGACGCACCTTTGTTTCGCTTTGCTGGCGTGCCTCGAGGGCGCTGGAAACATTGTCCAGCATCAGGTTCAAAGCATGGCCGACGCTTCCCACTTCCGTGCTCGGATGGGCCGCCGACGCCGGAACGCGCACCGCGAGTGCCACCTCACCGGCGTCGAGCGGAAGTTTCGATACCTTCGTGGCGACGTCGGAGAGTTGCTCCAGGGGGCGCATGGTGCGGCGGATGAGCACGGTTCCGGCCAGCCCGATCAGGACCAGCCCGCCCAAGGATACGAGCACCATGGTCCAGACGAGCGAGGCCTCGGTGTCCTCCTTCGAGGCGAGTGGCAGCCCCGTGATGACAACATCGCCGTAAGGGGTTTCGGCGGCCACGAGCCGGTAGCCGCCATTGGACAGGGTGCGATCAACCGGGCGGCCATCGGAGGGGAGCGCCGACAGGATTTGAGCGTCGCTGGGCGACAACGGCGCACGGGTCGCATCGGAGGACAAGAATCCAGCATCGCTGCTCACCTGACCGGCAAGAATGCGCGCATTCAGCGTGCCGATGCTCTGACCCCGGGGATCCAGGGGGTCCGGACGGCCGCCAGGATTGCCTTGCGGCGGGCGGCCATGGGAGGCCTGCGCCAGCTGCTGGTCCAGCTGCTTCGTGAGGAACACATCCATGGAGGCGTAGCTGACTATCCCGACGGCACCGCAGATGGCCACGAGGAGAGCCATGGAGAGAAGGATCAAGCGCGTGCGCAAGTGCCAGGTGGAAGGATTGAACCAGCTGTGGTCGGTCTGGCGGGGGATACCCGAGAGTGCGGACATTCGGAGCCCCGGCTATTCGGCAGGCTTGATGACGTAGCCTGCTCCACGCACCGTGTGGATCATGGGCGGGTGGTTGGCCTCGATCTTCTTGCGCAGGTATGAGATGTAGAGCTCCACGATGTTGGCTTGCCCGCCGAAATCGTAGTCCCACACGCGGTCCAGGATCTGGGCCTTGCTGACCACACGCTTGGGATTTTCCATGAGGTAGCGCAGGAGCTCGAACTGGGTTGCCGTGAGCGGGATGTCTTCGCCGCCGCGGGTAACTTCACGGGTGTCCACGTTCAGGGTCAAGTCACCTACAACCAGTTCGGCCGTGTCCATCGCGGCCACTCCTGAGCGCTGGACCAGCCGGTGCAGGCGCAGCAGGACTTCCTCCATGCTGAAGGGCTTGGTGACATAATCGTCGCCGCCGGCGGCCAAGCCGACGATGCGGTCCTGCACGTCATCCTTCGCGGTGAGGAAGAGCGCAGGCACCTCAGGCGCAAAGGCGCGGATCCTGCCCAGCAGCTCAACGCCGTCGAACCCCGGAAGCATCACATCGAGCACCAGGACATCGGGTCGGAAGTCCTTGGCGAGCTTTACCGCGGCGGGACCGTCGCCGGCCACAGCTACCGACCAGCCCGCCATGCGTAGGCCCATGCTCATGAGCTCGGCGAGGCTGGGTTCGTCGTCCACCACAAGGGCACGGATGGGGGAACCGTCCGGGTGGCTGAGCTGCGGAAGGTTGTTGGTCATGGAGTGCGAGGATGCCATGGGACAACTCTCCAATCTGCCGGTTTGCCAGTGCTTTGCCGTTGCTGTGAGCACCCTGTGAGTCCCAGCCTAGCCACCTGTCCAGAGGTTGTGCCGGTTCGGGGAGGAGAATCCGACACAACACCGCGGGAGGTCACAGGCAAGCCTGCCGTTCGACACAGCCAATGCACAGCAAAGCGGCTGACGCTGTTTGGGACAAGCACAACCACGACCAAACAGTCTCGATTTCGATGGAGAACACCATGGATCAGCAAAACAACCCCTCCGCACCTGGTTCCGAGCCGGAGAATGGGCACCCGCAGCCGGTGATCCGCCCACTTGATGATTCCGGGCAGCCTGCCGCCGGGTGGGGTGCTCCGCAACCTCCGGTGAACCAGCAGCCTGCCGCCGGGTGGGGTGCTCCGCAACCTCCGGTGAACCAGCAGCCTGCCGCCGGGTGGGGCGCTCCGCAACAATACAACTCCGGACAACCGCGCCCTTCGTTTTTCAAGAATTGGAGCTTGAAGAAGGGGCTCATTGTCGGCGGCGTCGCGGTCGTGGTCGCTGCCGCGGCAGGAGCCGGTGCATATGCCGCCGGAAACGGGACTGCGGCGGCTGACACCAGCAGCGCGCAGGGGCCGGGTGCCGGGCAGAACGGCCAGGGCGGATTCGGCGGCCCAGGCGGCGCGAACGTAGGTCCGGGTGGCCTCGGGGTGGGGATGGGCGGCCTGAACGCCGCGATCCACTCGGAATATGTGGTCCTCCAAAACGGCAGCTACGTCACTATGGCGGGCCAGCTGGGTACGGTCACTGACATCTCGGCGAGCTCCATGACGGTCAAGAGCGAAGACGGATTCACCCGCACCTATGCACTTGGAACGGACGTCGTAGTAGCGGAAGGCGTCCGGCAACGCGGAAGCGGAACCACTGGCACCACCTTGACCCTCGCCGATGTGAAATCCGGATCCAGCGTGAGGGTCACTGCGCTCAAGGATTCCGACAAGTACACGGCCCAGTCCATCCAGATCGTCACTGCGACCACATCAAGTACCCAAGGAACCGGCACCACCAACTAGCGATGGGTGCTGCTTGCCTCCGTCGTGACCTTCTTTGCCGCGCTTTGGCCTCATAATGACGCGACTCGCCGCGCCGTAAGCGCTTTCCGAATGCAAAGAAAGGTCACGACGGCGCGTCCGCGGTTGCGCTGCAACGAGGCCCTAGCAGACGATTTGGCAAAAAATTTCCATGAGACGCAGACTCAGGATTGGACAAGGGTTGTTTCATATCTCGAGATTCAAAGGCAAGCGCGTGACGTGACCTCAGATTCAGAAAACGATCTCTCTATCAAATTTTATTCGAATATTGCGCTCGTGACAGCCAATGTGACGAACGAGAATGGGTCACATTTGGACATGTCTGAATTGTGATGTGCGGCACAATAGTCCGATTCGTCTCAAAATGTGGACGGTTCGGTCCTTTGTTACTTGCAAGTTCCCTTTGTTACGTTGCACACTTCAAATGTGAACAAGAACTCAACAGCATCTGCAGCCGCAGCGATCGAGCCCAGCGCACCCGCTGGTTCTTCGATGAGCTGTTGTCGAATGCATGCCTAACTTAAGACCCCAAGAAGTTTCAGGCATTCGCCCCCTGCCCAGCGTCGGGCGCCCCTCCCCATCTCATTGCGGGGACCAGACCAGCATTCGAAGCCGCGATGACGGCTATTCACTTTGAGGTAAGCAATCCATGTCAGTTGCATCCGGATACGTCCACATCTCCGTCCGTAACGCCAATAAGGCCGCGTCGAACGCCGGCCTGCGTCCCGGCTTCGGCAACCGCCCGGCCTACGCCCAGCCCGCACCGCAGGGTGGCAGCCAGGCACCCGGTTACGTCCCCCAGGGCTACAACCCCAACTCCTACGGCCAGCTCCGCGCAGTTCCCGCCAACGAGGCCTCGCCGATGACCGCACCCACGCCTGTTCTGGCTCCAGCGGACCGCTCCATCCGTCCCGTTGCCAACGACAATGTGGCCCGCGGGTTCGTGCTCTACATGGGCATCGACGAAGACACCGCTGCGGCCGCCGGAACGTCCATCGCCAAGCTTGCCCAGGAAATCCGGGCCTACGCGCAGTCCCTCGTTTCCGGCGCCGAGAGCTATGCCGCCGTCGCGGTAGCCCCGGCCAGCGCGCCCGGTTCCGCGCTCGACGTCGTCCGCTCGACTTTCGGTGACCCCACCGTTGGCAACCGCCAGCGTTCCGAGGCGCTCCGCCCGCAGCCTGCACAGGAAGCCCGCCCGTCCGGTGTCTTGATCGACCTCGCCCGGCGTGAGGTGCACCTCGACGGCGAATCCCTGAACCTCACGTTCAAGGAATTCGAGCTTCTCAACTACCTCGTCGAGAACGGCACCCGAACCGTGGGCCGCGACGAACTCCTTGAGGGCCTGTGGCGCAACGCCGAAGAGGTCCCCAACGAGCGCACCATCGACGTCCACATCCGGCGCCTCCGCTCCAAGCTCGGCCGCCTGGCGAACACTGTCCGAACCGTACGCGGCCAGGGCTACCGCTTCTACGAGCACCCCGAGGTCATCGTCTGGGCCGCTCCGGAATACTCGATCTAGCCTCAGCCGCTCAAGGCGCCCGCTCCCTGCAAAGGTGGCGGGCGCTTTCGCTTTCCTGGCCACCCAACTGGCTCGCATTTGTTGTCGTTTACAGGCGTCAAAACGACAACAAATGCGAGCTAGTTGGGATAGTAGGGTGGGGGGATGAGCGAGCATCACATCAAGCGGCTGGTGATCATGCGGCATGCGAAGTCGGACTGGCCCCTTGGGGTGCCGGATCATGAACGACCCCTTGCCGAGCGTGGCCACCGGGAGGCGCCCCTCGCCGGGAAGTGGCTCCTCAAGCACCACGTGATTCCGGACTTTATCCTGTGTTCGTCCGCGCTGCGGACCCGGCAGACCTGCACGTGGGTGTGCAGCGAGCTGGGGGACAAGGCCCCGACGCCGAAACTCGAGGACGGCCTGTACGCCGCCTCCGCGCAGCGGATGTTGACCGTCATCAACCACGTGCCGGAAACCGTCACGACACTCATGATCTTCTCGCACATGCCCGGAGTGCAGGACCTCGCGATGCACTTGGCTTCCCGTGACTCCGACCATGACGCCTACATGGATGCCGCAACCCGGTACCCCACCAGCGCCATGACCGTGATGGAACTGGAGAAGCCGTGGGCTGAACTCGATGGGCAGGATGCTCGCCTGACCCACTTCGCAGTTCCTCGCCCAAAGAAGTAACACCCTTCGCGCGAACTGGCAGCTAATGCCCCTTTTTGCGCCGCCAGAGGGCATCTGCTGCCAGTTCGCGCGGCGAGCGCCGCTAGCCCGCCTCGAGGCCCGCGGCCACATCCTGCAGCAATCGCACCACGTGGCGGATGCTGGGGCTTGCCGTCATGGTCTTCCGGTACACGATTCCCACTTGGCGTTGCTGCATCGGGTTGACCACGGGCACCGCCACCACTCCAGCGGGCAGTTCGGGCCTGCCGAGCCGCGGCACGAGCGCCACCGCAACACCCTGCTGGACCATGGCGATATGCGTGGAGAAGTCGGGGTCGTAGATGCGGATGTCCGGCACGCGCCCCAGGCCTGCGAGGATCGCCAGCAACGCCTCGTTGCAGATGGCACCGGCCGGCGTGCTGATCCATCGTTCGTCCACCAGGTCTGAAGGCTCGACGGCGGTCCGGCCGGCCAGCGGGTGCGCTGAGTTCAGCAGGACGTCGGCGGTGTCCAGGCAGAGGTCCTCGTGGACCATGTTCTCCGGAATCACCAAGGGCACTGAGTGCCAGTTGTGCACGACGCCGAGATCGGCTTCGCCGGTTGCGACCCTTTGGACGGCCTCGCGCGGGTCCTCGGCCACCACCCGGATTTCAAGCCCGGAGCCGTTAAGTCCGGAGCCCGTCGCGGCCGAAGAGTCGGGGGCAACAGCCTGGGCCGCGCCCAGTTTCCCCAACATCGGACCGACCAGGCCGCGGCAGGCCGTCGAAAACCCGACGAGCCGAAGCACTCCGCTCGGCTTCGCAGGGTCGGCGAGCAGGGTGGCCTGTAGCTCCTCCAGTTCGCCCAGGATCCGGCGTCCGTACTCGGCCAATGCCATGCCGCGGTCGGTTAGCAATACGCCGCGGCCGTGGCGCTCCAGGACGGTCACACCACTTTGCTTCTCGAGCTTCTTGATCTGCTGGGAGACTGCCGACGGGCTGAAGCCCATGGCCTCTGAGGCCGCCACCACGGAGCCTTGCTGTTCCACTGCTACGAGGGCCCGTAGCGCCGCAATCTCAATCATGAAGCAAACGTACATGATTCGATGCAGAATTCAACGCTGGTGCTTCATCCGCTTGGCTGTCAGAGTTGAATCGTGAATATCCGACACTCAGCACTCGCCGTCCTTGTCGCCGTCCTTTGGGGCCTGAATTTCGTTGCGATCGACTTTGGCCTCCACCCCGCAAGCGGGAATGGCAGTAATGGGAGCGGTGGCGCGGCGGACGTGCCGCCGCTGCTGTTCGTGGCGATCCGCTTCGTGCTGGTGGTGTTCCCTTGCATCTTCTTCGTCCGCAAACCGGACGTCAGCTGGAAGGCGATCATCGGCGTCGGGCTGTTCATGAGCGCCGGGCAGTTCGGCCTCCTCTACCTGGGTATGGCCCTCGGGATGCCGGCCGGGCTCGCGTCACTGGTGCTGCAGGCGCAAGTGCTCCTGACGGTGCTGTTGGCGGCCCGGTTCCTGGGCGAGCGGCCCAGCAAGCGCCAGCTGACGGGGGTGGTGCTCGGCGTCGCCGGACTGGCCCTCGTAGCGGTGGGTCGAAGTTTGGTGGCCCCCGTGGTGCCGCTCATGATCGTGCTCGCAGCCGCGTTGTCCTGGGCCGCGGGAAACATCATCGCACGCAAGGCCAAAGCGGCCTCGGGACTGGGGCTGGTGGTCTGGTCCGGAGCCGTGGTCCCGTTGCCCCTCGCGGCCTTGTCGTTGATCGTGGACGGCCCGGCCGCCGTCGTCGGGACCCTCACCAACCTTCAACCGGCGACCGTCCTGAGCGCCCTGTACACCGCAGTGTTCGCGTCGCTGGTGGGCTATGGCATCTGGAACCGGCTGCTTAGCCTCTACCCGAGCTCGGCCGTGGTGCCGTTCACGTTGTTGGTCCCGGTGGTAGGAATGACTGCGGCGTGGCTCCTCATTTCAGAGGTCCCGACGACGGCGGAACTGGCCGGCGGCTTCCTCCTGCTGGGCGGCGTGGCGACTGCAGTGCTGCAGCGGCGCGCGAAGCCCGGGGATGCGGCTGCGCCCGAAGTACGTCAGCGCTTGGGAGCGGGCTTGCGCTGAACCGGTGATCCCGACGTCGGGCGCTTGACGGGGGCTGCCCGGCTGCGGGGCGCCGGGCGCTTCACAGCCCCCGACGCCGGACGGGCAGCCTGCCGCTGGGCGGGCCTGGCGGGTGCCGGGGAAAGCCGCGAAGCAGGCCGGGGCGCCGGCCGCCGGGCAGCCTGTCGGGCCGCCGCCGTCGCGCGGTTCCTGCGGGATGGCCATACCGCTCCCACGAACAAGACCAGGAGGGAACTGCAGCCGGAAAGCGCGGCGAGGTAGAAGTAGATGTCGGAATCCTTGGTGCTCACCGCGCTGCCCAGGGCATTCTCGTCCTGGTTGAAGGCGAGGCCCCACATGCGCAGGAACGCGATTCCGAACGCGATGAACAGGATCGTCGAGATGGCTCCGAGAACCAGCATGAAGTACCTTCGACGGGTGAAAACCTCGGCGACGCACGCCAAGTAGCCAATCGCCAAGACCCCGAGGAAGGTGTACATCACCGTTTCCTCAAGGGTGATGGCGAGGAGCACCAGCAAACCAACGGACACAACAGCAGAGATGATCGCAAGCTTTCCGCTGTTCCCCATGTGACGCATGGGATTAATCATCCCTGACCGGCAGCATCGCCACGCCTCAAGACGCGGCAGTTGCCATACCGTTACCGCAGCACGTAGCCGCGCATGATGGTCATGATGGCCGCTATGCCCTGCTCGCGGGTGCGCTCGGGGTTGTACGTCTGCCGGTCAAGGCCCACCACGAAGATAGCTCCGAACATCGCCGCCTCGAGGCTGCCCCGGGCAATGCCGGTATCCACGGCGTACGTGGAGGCGACCTTTTCGATGGCCGCGCCAATCACGGACAACAACTCGCTGCGGAGTTCGACGAAGAGCTTTCCCCATTCGCTGGGTGTCCGCCAGTTCTCGCTGATCCAGAGCCGTGCGAAGGACGGGTAGTCGTCCATGAAGTCCATGGCTTGACCGAGCATGGCTTCCATGGCCTCGAGCGGATCGGCGTGCAGGCCTTCGATGGTCTGGAGCCGGCCGAGCATGATGTCGACGCCGTGGCGCAGCAACTGGGCGATCAGATCGGACTTGCTGCCGAAGTTGTAGTAGACCGTTCCCTTGGACACTCCGGCTGCGGCCGCGATCTCGTCCACCGTGACGCCTGCCGCGCCGCGCTCGCCGATCAGCTCCATCGAAGCGTCGAAGAGGCGCTGCTTGGTCGCGTTGGTGCGGGCCGGGCGGAGCTTCTTCTCAGGAGTTTCCGGACCCGGGGCGTCCGGTCCCGGGAGCTCCGGCTCTTGCATGCTCATACCGCGATCTCCGGCTTCAGGGTCTTGAGGGTCCAGAACTTGTGCTTACGGACGGCCAGCGTGGAAAGCGCGGCTCCCAGCACAGTGTAGCCAAGCAGGCCCAGGACAATCGGCCAGATCATGGACAAGTCGCCGCCGTAGATCAGGTGCCGCATGCCGGTCACCACGTAGCCCATCGGCATGATCTCGTGCACCACATGCAGCGGCATGGGGGTGGTTTGCCACGGGAACGTTCCGCCGGAAGACACCAACTGCAGGACCAGCAGGATCAGCACCACGAACTTTCCGGGAGTCCCCAGCAAAGCCACGATGCCCTGGATGAGGGCGGTGAACGCCATGACAGCAGCCAGCATAAACAACCACATCCATACCGGGTGGGCCGCATTGAGGCCCAGCCCCAGGTCCACCACGAGGGTGAGGATGCTGGCCTGCAGCACGGACACCACGAAGAACGGCAGCCAGCCGCCGACGGCGATTTTCCACGACGGAGCGTTCGAGGCCAAGGCCCGCTGCGTGATGGGACGCATGGCCTGGACCAGCATGAATACGCCGATCCAGAGGGACAGCGTCAAGAAGAACGGGGCCAAGCCGGCGCCGTAGGACCCCGCCTTGGCCTGCGAAACGTTGTTGACCGCGACCGGATCAGCGATCACCTTGGACACCTCGCTCTTTTGGGCGTCGTCCGGATTTGGGACCTTGCCTGCGCCCTTCGCCAACTCGCTCGCCAAAGTGCGGGATCCGTCCGCGGCCGTCGCGGCACCGCTGGCAAGCTGCGCCGCGCCGTCGTCGAGCTTTGCGGCCCCGTCCGCGAGGACCGACGTGCCGTTGACGGCAGACTGTTCACCCGCCGCCAGCGTCGCGGCGCCGGAGCTGAGCTGGTCCGCGCCCGCCGAGGCCTGGCCGATAGCTCCCGTCAGCGCCGGCGTGGAGCCCGCAAGTTTAGCGGCGCCCGCACTGACCGCGGCCGATCCGTTGGAAAGCTGCTGGATCTGGGCGGCATCCGCCGAGATCTTGGCCTTGGCATCTGTCGCAGCGGTGGACGCAGCGGCGGTATCGAAGTCCGCCAGGATCTTGTTCGCCTGGTCCTGCGTGATGACACCACTCGCCACGAGTTTCTGGGTGCTGCCTGCGACGCGGTCCCGCGCCCCGGCGTCGAACGCTGAAAGCTGCCCGACGACGTCCTGGACTTTTGCGCTCAGCTGCGCGTTTCCGGCGGCTACTTGAGCGGCGCCGTCGGCGAGCTTTTGTGAGTCGGCCGGGAGGGACGCGGTCTTGTTCTTCAGTTCGGTGAGCCCCGCGCTGAGCTGCCCGGCGCCGTCGTTCAGCTGATTGGCGCCGTCACGCAGTTTGTTTTGCCCTGCCAGTAGCTCGGACGCGCCGCTGCTGAGCTTGCTGGTGCCGTCGTGGAGGGTGGCTGCTCCGTCACTGAGCTTACCGACGCCGTCGGCGAGTTGGGAGGCGCCGTCGGAGGCCTTGACGATGGAGGCGTGGATGGTGCCGAAGCCCGTGAGGAGCTGGTTGGCGGTCTCCTCGCCCACCTCCTTGGCCACGGTGGAGTGCACCGCGGTGGTGAGTTTGTCGACGATGGTGCTGAGGAGGTAGTTGTTCGCGTCGTTGGTGGTGACGTTGAGCATCGCCTGGTTGGCGGCGTCGAAGCTTCCTGGCGAGACCAGGTTGGCCGAAAAGTCCTTCGGAATCTTCAGGGCGAAGGCGTACTTACCGGATTCAACGCCCGCGTCGGCCTCGGCCGTGGTGGTCACCCGCTGCCAGTTGAAGACGTGGCTCTCCACGAGGCTGTCGGCAACCTTCTGGCCCGCCTGCAGTTCGGGGCCGTTGGCCGGCTGGGCTCCCGCGTCCTCTACCACCAGGGCGGCGTCGATCTGGTTGAGGTTGCCGTAAGGGTCCCAGTTCGCGTAAAGGTACACGGCTCCGTAGAGCAGGGGAACCATGGTCAGGGCGAGGATGGTCAGCTTAGGCAGGAGCCCGCCGGTCATGCGCTTGAGTTCGGAGCGGGCCAGCCGCAGAACAGTCACTTTGCGGTCCTTTGCAGGGTTTCGGGTACTTCTTCGGGATCTTCTTGCGCGTTTTCGAGGGGTTCGATGGCCGGTTCGGCGGGTGCCGTATGCATGATCGAGTTGCCGATCACCGCGGCCGGGCCGTCCCAGTTGTCCGGGAGGGCAGAGACGACCGCCACGACGGCGAGCGGCCGCCCGGGGTCGTACGCCAACTGCTCAAGCCTCGGAAGCCAGTCCGCAGGGTTCGCGCTGTGCCGGTCCGGGGAATCGAGCACCAGGAGGTCGAGGGCAGGGTCAGCGAGGGCCAGGGCGGTCAGTAGCTCGAGCCGGCGGTCTGCAGGGAGCTGCTCAATCCACAGCCCGGCGATGTCCTCGAAGCGGTTGACCTTGAGCCACGGCTTGCTGAGGAGGGCGCCACGGTAGCGGCGGGGGATGAGGGAGAGGTCTTCGGTGACGAGGTCGCGGACGCTCAAGTGCTGCTCCGGGCCGTTGACGCCGGGAGCATCGATCAGGGCGCTCGCGGCCCGGACTTTCTTGGTCTTTGCCGAGTTGTCCCAGCTCAGGAGGCCTTTGCTGGGCTTCATCCGGCCGCTCAGCGCGAGAGCCAGTGCCGTGCGCTGGTCCTGACCGTCGCCGCTGACCAGGAGGAGTTCCCCGCGCCCGGCTTCGAGGGAAGTGGGAGGCAGGAGATCGTCCCGGCGGCCGTCGATCTGGAGTTGCTGTGCAGACAGCACAATTGGACCTTTCGCAGAACCAGTAGTCTGCTCCCAATTGTAACCGAACTGACCAGTCAGTTCAAATAGACGCCTTGGCCCCCGAGAAAGCTAGCCGCTGGGATGACTTGCGCGGCGTATTGGCATGAACGTGCGGGGCGGTTCTGCCGCGGCCAGGAAATTGGTTATCAGCCCGGCGACGGCTTCCGGCTGTTCCAGTGGAAGCCCGTGCGATGCTCCCGGGACGACCGCCAGTTGGCCTTGGGGGAGGGCTTCGTACAACGAGAGGGTGTGGGGCAAGGTGACCACGTCGTCGTCGCCGACGATGACGAGCACCGGCTGGGTGATTTGCGCGATGTCGGTGGTGGTGAGTGTCGGCTCCGTAGTGAACATCGCGACACTCTTACCAAAGACGACATCCAGGTGTTCGGGCCCGTCTGGAGACCGCTCGATGTAGGCCTTGCCGAGTTCCTGCGCAATGGGCGATTGGGGGTCCAAGTCGAAGGGCGCCGTGCCGTTGTAGTGGTAATTGGTACCAATAACTACAAGTTTTTGCACGAGTTCAGGCCGCCGGAGCGCGACAAGGAGGGCAACGATCCCGCCGTCACTCCACCCGACCAGGTGGGCAGGGCCGCCAACGACGTCCTCGAGCACCCGGACCGTCTCGGTGGCCATGTCCGCGTAGTGGAAATCGGCGTCCGTGTCCGCGGTGTAGCCATGGCCGCGGCGGTCGAACGCGACCACGCGGAATCCCTCCGATAAGCCTGGTCCAATGCTCCTGAGCAAATCGTCACTGTTGCTCAAGCCGCCGTGCAGCAGCAGGAGTGGTTCGCCGGGACCGCCCAGGTCTTCCACCCAGGTTGGGTGTCCGTCAATGTCGAGGTTCTTGGCCATGCGGCCATTGTCCTCCCGCGTCCTCGACGCCACAACGGATCGTTGACACGCACCCGCTGGTCGACACCACAACCGCTGGGGGTTACAGCCCGTACTTCTCCAGCAGGCGCAGCCACACCTCGCTGATAGTCGGGAACGACGGCACCGCGTGCCACAGCCGGTCCAACGGGACTTCGCCCACAATCGCGATGGTTGCGCCATGCAAAAGCTCGGCCACTCCGGGCCCGGCGAACGTCGCGCCCACCAGCACCTTACGATCCTCGTCCACCACCAGTTGTGCCCAGCCTTGGTAATTTTCCGAATGCAGCTGGGATCCGGACACGTTGATGGGCAGTTCCACCGAGCTTGCGTTGAGGCCCTTTTGCAGGGCCTGCTTGAGGCTCGGGCCTACGGATGCCACTTCCGGATCCGTGAAGACCACGCTGGGGATCGCATGTTCGTCGGCCGTTTTTGCGAAGGCACTCCAGGGCTTCGGGGTGCCGTGGAGGGTTCCCTTGGCCCGGGCCACGATGGCATCGCCGGTTGCCCGAGCCTCGTACTTGCCTTGATGCGTGAGGAGGGCAGCGCCCGCTGCATCGCCAGCCGCGTATAGCCACAACCCGCTGGTGCCGTCGCTGGCGGCGCCCTCAACCAAGCCGCTCGAGTCCGTGGTGAGGCGGAAAGCCTTGCCGTCTTCGGCGTCGAGCCCCACGTTCTCAAGCCCCAAGTTGTCCAGGTTCGGCCGCCGGCCCGTCGCCACGAGCAACTCGTCACTGTTCAAGACCGTCCCGTCGCCGAGGGTGATGCTGAAGGCGTGGTCCGGGTCGTGTTCGACGCGCGTGGTGTCCGTCCCAAGCCGGAGATCGACGCCGTCGGCCCGCAGTCCTGCAGCAACCAGATTGGCGGCCTCCTCGGGAAAAGTACTGAGCAGCCTGCCTCGGGCAACTATTGTGACGGTGGAGCCCAGGCGGGCGAACGCCTGGGCAAGTTCGACGCCGGCAACCCCGCCGCCCAGCACTATGAACCGTTCGGGGATTTGCCGTGCAGACGTGGCGCCTCGGGTTGTCCAGTACGGGACGTTGCGCAAGCCGTCGATTTTCGGGACGAGCGGTGTGGATCCGGTGGCCACCACCACGGCGTGATGGGCTTTGAGCGAGTAGCTGTTGCCGTCCTTGCCATCCACTTGGACTTCGCGGGGGCCCGTGATGCGCGCCCGGCCCCGGATGAGTTCGATGCCGGTGTCCACGAGCCACTGAACCGCGCCGTCGTCCTGCCATTTGTTGGTGAAGTAGTCGCGGTACTTCAGGACCGGCGCGGGATTCAGGACCTTCGTGACGGAGTCCGATGCTCCAGGCACTGATTGCGCGGTGTGCAAGGCGGTTCCAGGCCGAAGGAGCGCTTTGGACGGTATGCAGGCCCAATAGGAGCATTCCCCTCCGACGAGCTCAGCCTCGACAATGGCCGCGGTAAGCCCGCCCCGGACCACTCGATCTGCAACGTTTTCACCCACCGCCCCGGCGCCGATCACGATGACATCGAATTCCCGGATATTCTCCTCAGCCATGGGAGAAGCCTACGCCCGGAGGCAGGCCGGGATCAGGTTTTCTAGCGGCAGTCAGGCGTCCATTGCGCCCTTGAACCAGCCCGTGATGGTCGCCGGATGGGTGATGGCGGTACCGACGACGACCGCGAACGCCCCGACGTCGAGGGCCTGGCGGGCCTGCGCGGGGGTGTGGATCCTGCCCTCGGCGATGAGCGGCATGCCTAGTCCGGCGCCGGCGATCTCCGCGAGAAGCTCAAGATCGGGGCCGCCTGTCTTGGAACGCTCCCCGGTGTATCCGGCCAGCGTGGTACCGATCAAGTCGGCACCGGCTTCGACGGCGGCCACCGCATCAGCGTAGGAACCGCAGTCAGCCATGACCAAGGCATGCGATTCGGCGTGGATTCCATTAACGGTTTGCTTGAGGGTCAATCCATCCGGACGCGGGCGTCGCGTGCCGTCGATGGCCACGACGTGTGCGCCGGCATTCACGACGGCGAGGGCGTGCCGGAGCGTGGGGGTGATGAACACACCGTCGTGGCCGTCCTTCCAGAGCCCGATCACCGGAACCTCAACAGCCGCACGGGTGAACTGGACGTCCGCGAGGCCCTGGACCCGGACTGCCGCGGCACCACCGATAACCGCCGACGCCGCCACCTGGCCGGTCGTCCGGGGATCGCGCATGGGCTCGCCCGGGTAGGCCTGGCAGGAGACGATCAACTGCGAGCGGAGGGCTTCGAGACCATCGAGGGTCAGGATCATGGAGTGTCTCCTTGCGAGGGTTATCGGGTGTTCGAGTGTTCGAGTGTCAGTTCAGGACGAGTCTGGCCGCGCCCACAATCGCGGCGGTATTGCCGAGCGCCGCGGGAAGCACGGGAATGTCAGCAAGCGGGGCCATCAGCTCTTTGCGCAGGGCGCGTTCCATGGGTTTCCACCAGAAATCTCCCGCATCCGCCAAGCCCCCGGAAACCACTACCGTCTCCGGGTCGAGGATGTTGACGAGCCCGCCGATCGCCTGCCCGGCGGCACCCGCGCCCGCGCCGATGGCTTTGATGGCGGCAGCACTGTCAGCGGAGCCGGAACCTTCGCGGTCGTGAGCCAAGGCAAATACGGCACGGGTATCCGGGACCTCGGGGGAGCCCCCGAAGCGGACGAAGGATTCATGGATGGCCGGTCCGGAAGCAATCGCCTCGACGTGGCCCGAACCCCCGCACACGCAGGGGAGAGCAGCGCCCTCGTAATAGGCGTACGGCGAAGCAAAGTGCCCCACATGCCCACCCACATAGTGGTGGCCCAAAACAGGAGAGCCGTCCAGCACAAAACTGCCGCCCACACCCGTCCCGAAAGCCATCATGAGCGAACTCGAAGACCCTGCGGCCGCCCCACGCCACGCCTCACCCACAGCATGCGCATGTACGTCGTTGACCGCACTGACCGACCCTCGGGGCAAGCCAAGGAGTTGCGCTAAACCGGCCGTCAACCTGGTCCCGGCCCACCCCAGGATCGCATCAGTCGCCGAAACCACTTCACCACTCACGGCATCGATGACCCCGGCTGAACCCACGCCAACACGCCCGACGTCGATTCCCTCAGCCGCCGCCCGCCGCATGAGCCGCCCCACGAGCGCCGCAGTAGCCCTCAAAATGGCGTCGCCCCCACCCCGGTTCAGCGTAGGAATCTGCTCCGAAAACAACACCTCCCCATCGGCCCCCACAACCCCGGCAGCAGTCTTCGTCCCACCAAGATCCACCCCGACCACGTACATCATGTTTGTCCTCCGGATCTCTTGCTGCGGTTGCTGGGTTCATCGTTGTTGGGTCACGTCTGTGCTGCGGTTCGCTTATGGTCGGGTTAGTTGTGGTTGCGGCGGCGCCAAACCGCGGCCTTGCCGGCGCTTAGCGTTCAGCCCCTCCCCAAGCCTCGCAAGCTCGGCTCGGGCCCCTGGGGCTTCTCTTCCTCCCGACGTCGTCTTCCGGTCGCTGGGCGACCTTCAGACGACTCTGGTCGGCGATGCGCGTCTACGCAAGACCCCGGCCCGGCACCTCAGGCGATCGACTCACCTGACGATGTCGTCCGCCAATCGCCCGCCGCGCCGGCTCCAGTGGCGCGGTGCGGATCCCGGCCCGTCCGCGAAGGTTCGGCAATCGCCCGAGTGGCGGAGGGACGGTTTTGTGTAGTCCCGCATCGCCGACCAAAGCATTGCGGAAGTCGCTCAGCGACTGTAGCAGTGCGTCGGGAGGTGTCTAAGGGACGGCAAAACTGGTCCGCCGGCACGACCCGACCACGGAAACCCACGAATGGTGACGCCCGCCATCCGTCCGAGTGACGGCGACCCGCTCAGGCGCGGAGAACAGCGCCGCCCCCTAGACCAGGCCGTTGCGCTCGAGGATCGTTCGGATTGCGGAGGTTTCTTCGGCGTTGAGGGAGAGCATGGGGGCGCTCATGGTGTTGGATTCGATGATGCCCATGATTTGGAGGGCGGTCTTGAAGGCGCCTAGTCCTGCTGCGCCGCCGGAGACCCGGCCGTTGGGGGTGTAGACGATGTTGAAGAGGTCGGCCAGGCGGTCCTGTTCGGCGGCGGCTGCGGTCCAGTCTCCGTCTTGGGTGGCGTCGAACAGGCGGCGGTAACCGGCGGGGTCGACGTTGCCGAGGCCGGGGACAACGCCTTGGGCGCCGGCGAGGAGGGCGCCGTCCACGACTATTTCGTGGCCCGTGAAGATGTCGAAGTCGGGGATGTCCTTGGCTGCGAGGACGAGTTGGCGGAAGGAGACGTCGTCGCCCGAGGAGTCCTTGACGCCCGCGATGACGCCGTCGCGGCCGAGACGGACCAGGAGGTCGGTGGGCAGCTTGAAGTGGGTGCGGACGGGGACATCGTAGGCGAAGATCGGCTTGTCCACGGCAGCGTGGATGCTGCGGAAGTGGGTCTCGGTCTCCTGCGCGTTGCCGATGGCGTAGTACATGGAGGTGACCACGATTGCGTCGGCGCCGAGGTCAACAACCTTGAGTGCTTCTTCGATGACGCGGTTGGTGGTTTGTTCGTTGGCGCCCACGATCAGGGGCACCGCACCGGCGTTCGCGTCGGCGATCGTGGAGACGACGAGTTCGCGCTCTTCGTTGGTCATGTAGGGGACCTCGCCCGAGGAGCCCAACACGAAGAGGCCGGACACGCCGCCGTCGAGCAGGTGCTTGGTGACGTTCTTCAGGGACGCGGTGTCAACGCGGCCGTCAGGGTGGCGGGGGGTGATGACCGGGGGAATGACGCCCTGGAACTGAGTAGACACAGAAATCTCCGTTGTTTGGATCTGGATGGGAAAAACTTAGGTGTGGAGCAGGCTGGGCGCGGCGCCGAGCAGCTTCTTGGTGTAGTCGTTGCTTGGGTTGTCGAAGACCTGGGCGGCCGGGCCTTCCTCGACGATCTGCCCGAAGTACATGACGCAGATGCGGTCGGAGACGTAGCGGACGGTCTGGATGTCGTGCGAAATGAACACCATGCCGAGGTTCAGCCGGGTTTTCAGGTCGGACAGCAGGTTCAGGACTTGGGCGCGGACGGACACGTCGAGGGCCGACGTCGGCTCGTCGGCCACGATGATGTCCGGCTCCAGGGCGAGGGCACGGGCGATCGCCACGCGCTGGCGCTGGCCGCCGGAAACCTGCGACGGCGTGACCTCGGCCGCCGATTGCGGCAAGCCGACGAGGGCCAACAGTTCCTTGACCTTGTCCGACCGGGACGCGGCGTTGCCGATGCCGTGCACCTGCAGGGGATCGGTGAGGATGTCCTGGATGGTCATGCGCGGATTGAGGGCTGTGGCCGGATCCTGGAAAACCACGGATACGGCGCGTCCGAATTCCTTGCGCATCCGGGCGTTGCGTTTGATGGCCGGCTTGCCATGGAAGAGCACCTGGCCCGACGTCGGGGCCTGGAGTCCCACGAGCACTGAAGCGAGCGTGGACTTGCCGCAGCCGGACTCGCCGACGATCCCGACAGTCTCGCCTCGGCTGATGCTGAAGTCCACGCCGTTGACTGCCTTGACGATGTTGGGCCGGAAGAGACCGCCGGTGCGGGCCCGGTGGTGTACCTTGACGTCTTTGAGCTCGATGACCGGCTTGGCTGGGATGTCCTGGTGGGAAGTACTCACTTTGCGTCCTCCTTCAGGTGGCTGGCCCAGTAGTGATCGCGGTCTGCTCCGCCGCCGGCGGGTTCAACAACGGCGAGGACCAATTGCTGGTTCGGGTCGGCGTCGGGCCTCAACGAACGTGCCGCAAAGCGGTCGCCGGGAGCGAAGTCGCGCGGCGACGGGACGGTGCCGGGGATCTGGTGGAGGCGGACGGCGTCGGCCTCGATCGAAAGGACTGCGCCCAACAAACCGCGCGTGTATTCGTGCCGCGGGTTCTGCAGGAGCTCCGAAGCCTGTGCGGATTCGACCACCTGGCCGGCGTACATGACCGTGATGCGGTGCGCCAGGGAGGCAACCAGGGCGAGGTCGTGGCTGACGAAGACCATGGCGAAGCCGAGCTGTTCGCGCAGTTCGTTGAGCAGCTCCACTACTTGCTTCTGGACTGTGACGTCGAGGGCGGTGGTCGGTTCGTCTGCCACCACGATCTTCGGCGAGCGGGAGAGCGCCATGGCGATCAATACGCGTTGGCGCTGGCCGCCCGAGAGCTCGTGCGGGTAGCTGGCGAGCGTGCGGACGGGATCGAGCTTTACCATTTCCAGCAACTCGGCGGGGGACTTGCGGCCGCCGCGCCTGGTCAGCTGGGTCATTTGCTCCTTGATCTTCATGGACGGGTTGAGCGAGCTCAGCGCATCCTGGTAGACCATGGCGATCTGTTCGCCGCGCAGGCCGTGGTAGGCCTTGGCGTTGCTTTGCTTCGAACCGGAATCAAGGAGTTCCTTGCCGTCGAAGGTGATGGAACCGGTGATCTCGGCGGTCTTTGGCAAGAGGCCCATGATCGCGAGGGACGTGATGGACTTGCCGCAACCGGATTCGCCCACCAGGCCCATGGTTTCCCCTTCGCGGACAGTGAAGGAGACGTTGTCCACGATCGCGGTTTCGCCGAAGCGGCCGGGGAAGCGGATGGACAGGTTCTTGACCTCCAGCACGTTCCTGGCGTCGGCGGGGACCTGGGGGAGCCGGTCCGTGCGCTTCGCCTCGACCGACGCGAGGAGTTCGAGTTCCTTGTCGAGGAGCGCGTGCGGATTCGCTATTGCGAGCCTCGGATCGTTCAGGACATGAGTAGCGTTCAGGACCGACGCCGCGTAGTCCTCTTCGGAGAGCGGATCGCCGTTGGCGGCCCGCACGCCGTCGAGCTCGTGCTGTTCCACGACGGATGGCTGGGCCACCGACGTCGCGATCTCAGTATCGATGGCGGCACCGGCCACCGCCGCGCCCGCAAAAGCAGCGGCAGCACCGTCGTCGTCCTTCACCACCGGGGCCTTGCGCAGCTTCGGGTTCACCATGGCATCGGTGAGGCCCTCGGCGAGGATGTTCAGCGCAAGCACGGTGAGCAAGATGGTGAGGCCGGCGAAGGTGGTTGCCCACCAGCCTCCGGAGAGGACCAGATTGCGGCCGTATGAGATCACGTTGCCCCACGACGGCGCAGGATCCTGGACGCCGGCGCCGAGGAAGGACAGCGAAGCTTCGAGGATGATGGCGTCGGCCACCATGACCGTGGCGAAGACCAGCACCGGGGCGGCGGTGTTGCGGACAATGTGCTTGAGCAGGATGTAGGGGCGGTTTGCACCCATCACCCGTTCGGCGCGGACGTAGTCTTCGCCGTATTGGGCGAGCACATTGGCGCGGACCACGCGGGCGAGCTGCGGGGTGTAGATGATGGCGATGGCGACGATGATGGTGGGTACCGAGTTGCCGAACGCCGCCAACAGCACGGCTGCGAGGGCGATCCCCGGAAATGCCATGAGGATGTCCATGAGTCGCATGATGATCTCGTTGACGGCCTTGCTGGACGTCGCGGCGAGCGAGCCAAGCACCGCACCGACGACGATCGCGAGGGCCACCGCGCCGAGGCCGATCATGAGCGAGGACTGTGAGCCGTAGAGGAGCCGTGAGAAGACGTCGCGGCCGAGGCGGTCGGTGCCGAAGAAGTGGTCGCCGTCCGGAGCCTGCGCAGGAATGAACGTTTCCAGGGGATCGTGGGGCGCGATGAGCGGAGCGAAGATCGCCGCCAGGACGATGACCACGAGGAACAACAGGGCAAAACGCGATCCCCAGGGGAGGGACTTGAAGCGGACGCCCGGGGCGCTGAGCCGTTCAGCAAGTTTGCTGCGCATGGCTATACCGTCCTGATTCGGGGGTTGATGAGCAGATACAAGAGGTCCACCACGATGTTCACCAGAACGAAGGTGACCGAGATGGTGAGGACCACGCCCTGGACCAGGTTGACGTCTAGGTTGGTGATGCCGTTGAGGATCAGCTGGCCCATGCCGGGAAGGGCGAAGATCATTTCAATCACGACGGCGCCGCCCAGGAGGTAGCCGATCCTGAGTCCCAGCACGGTCACCGGAGTCACGAGCGCGTTGCGCAGGACGTTCCGGGAAACCACCTCGGGGTAGGGGACCCCGTTGCCGATGGCTGTCCGGACGTAGTCGCGGTCCAGTTCCTCCACCATGGACGTGCGGACCACGCGGATAAGTGAAGCGGAGACCGGAATGCCGAGAGCGAGGGCCGGGAGCGCCATCGAGTTGAGCCAGCCGCCGAAGCCGGACTCCGGCGTCGCGATTCCACCCGAGGGAAACAGCGGGTTGTCACCGAGCGCGAACCACTGGATGAGCAGGATGCCGAGCCAGAAGGACGGGGTGGCGATGGCCGCGATGGAGAAGATCCGGATCAGCTGGTCCTGCCACTTGTCGCGGTAAAGGGCGCCGATGATGCCGAAAACCAGGGACAGTACGACGGCGATGATCACGCCAAGGAACGTCAGCTGGAGGGTCAGCGGGAAGGCGGAGGCGATCATGCTTGCCACCGACTTGGACGGCGGGGTGGTCACGCCAAGATCGAGCTGCAGGAGCCTGCCCAGGAAGCGGAAGTATTGGACGAACAGGGGATCGTTCAGGCCGTTGTCCTGGCGGTACTGCTGTTTGGCGGCTTCGCTGGCGCCTTCGCCGAGGGCCGTGCTGGCCTGGTCGCCTGGTGCTGCTTGTAGGACGAGGAAGACCAGCAGCGTGATGCCCAGGATCATCAAGGGCAATGCCGCGAGCCTGCGTCCAAGCAGACGCAATATCATGACCAATTTGTTCTCCGGTTGCTTTGGTGCGGCCGCTGCGTGGCGGTCTCGCGGGGTAGTGCTTCTGAGGGTGCGCCTCGCCCAACTGACTCGCAGTAAGTGTCGTTTTGAGCCGTCTAAACGACAACAAATGCGAGTCAGTTGGGTTGGGTGTGGCTAGGCTGTGCGGCCGACGCCGATGAAGGACAGTCCCGTGGTGGGCAGCGGCTTGAACCCTGAGAGTCTCTTTTCGTCCCATGCGCTGGGGAGCTGGCGGTGGAAGAGCGGGTACAGCGGGACTTCATCGGAGACGAGGTCCACGATTTGGCCGGTGATCTTCTTCGCATCGGCGGCCGCGGCCTGCGAGCCCTTGTCCATCAGACCCTGGAGGGTGGCGCTTTCCGGAGTGGTCCAATAGGCGCGCTTGGCCATCCAGGTGGCGCCCGAGTAGAACCAGCTCAAGAGCAGGTCTGCGTCGTTGCCGAAGACGGAGGGGTCGCCCGGGGCCGCCACTACCGAGAAGTCGGCCTTGCCAACCCTGTCCGAGTACAAGGCGCCGGACTGGAGGTTCTTTGCGGTGACCTTGACGCCCGGGATCTTGTTCCAGGATTCAAGCATCAGCGGGGCAACGTCCTTGACCCAGGCGGTATCCGTCGTGAGCAGCTCGAATTCGAGGTTGCTGACTCCGGCCTGCTTGAGGAGGTCCGCGGCCTTCTGGGGATCGTAGGAGTAGACGTTCTTGGCCTTGACGTAGTCCGGGTGGCCCTCCTGGAAGTACGACGACGCAGCCTTGGCATTGCCGAACAAGGCCTTCTTGATGATGGCGTCCTTGTCCAGTCCGTAGTGGAGTGCCTGGCGGACCAGCTTGTTGTCGAACGGGGCCTTGGCGCAGTTGAACATCAGGAACAGCATGCCGAAGGACTGCACGGATTCAACCCGGGTCTTGGACTTGAGCCCGTCCATGTCCAGGTAGGGGACGTCTTCGATCGCCTGGACGCGGCCCGACTGGACTGCCGTGACACGCGCTGCCGCGTCTGAGAGCAGCAGCCAGGTCATGCCTTTGGCGAGTGCCGGCTTGGGGCCGTTGTAGTCGGCGAATGCTTCGAAGACGATCTTGTCGTCCTTGACTGCCGAGATCAGCTTGTAGGGGCCGGAGCCGACGGGCTTGGCATCGAATCCCTTCTGATCGACAGAGGCCAACGCCTTCGGAACCACCTTCACCACGGAGATTCGCGGTCCGAAGCCCGGGAAGGGGTATTTCAGCGAGAACTCGACCGTCTTGGCATCGAGGGCCTTGACGTCCTTGATGAACGGAATGAACTGGGAGAACAAGGACTTGTTGGCCGGGTCCATCACACGGGTGAAGGAGTAGACAACATCGTCGGTGGTGACAGGGGCGCCGTTGTGGAACTTTGCACCGTCGCGGATGGTCACCTGGTACGTGGTGTCGTTGACCTTCTTGGGGTCGCTCGCTGCCAGCGCGTTGTAGGGCTCGCGGGTGGCAGGGTGGAGCTCCACGAGGCCTTCGAAGATGTGCAGGTTGGCGGCCTGCGGCGTGGCGCCGGAGGACGTCATCGGGTCGAAACCCGTGGACAGGGCATAGGAGATGCCTGCTTCGATGGTGAGATCCTTGTTGACAGTCGCAGTATTGTTTGCTGCGCCCGTGGTGGTGGAGGCAGGACCGCCACATGCGGACAGGGTGGCCGTGAACGCTGCCGCGGCTCCAATCGCCCCGGTCAACTTGAGGAAGTTGCGTCGGCTGGCGTCGCTGACCAGCGGCAGGTTGTTAATCGTGTTGCTCATAAGATGCCTCACCATTCAAGTTTTCTGGTTATCGGATGTAGGACATCCGATGCTCGTAAAGAAACTGTAAGGGTGGTCACATGAAGTCGTCAAGCGAGATCTGGATCACTAGTGACCCGAGGAGCGGCTGCAGTGCTGCCGGCGAGGTGCTGCCGGGGAGGTGCTGCCGATGGGCGCTGCGCCGCGGTCCACCTTGCGAGGTTCAAACTGGGGCTCGGTCAAAAATAAAGGCGAACATCTATCAAGGAGATGGGACATCCGATATTGTATGTTGCGAAGCACTATATCCACGGTGGGCGCTAGGCTCACCTCAACATTAACACTGCACTGATTCCTTGTCCCCGGTCCTGAAAGGATCCGGGCCGGGGATGGGTACTTTTGCAAGGAGAGCCATGACCACTTCCGGTGTCGTTCCGCAGGCGCGGTTCAGCGCACAGGCCCGGCTCAGGGCCCTCCAGTCGGACATTATGGAATTGATCCTCGAACGCGAGCTCGAGGCGGGAGATCCGTTGCCCACGGAGAATGAACTCTCCGTGGCATTGGGGGTAGGGCGCAACACCCTTCGCGAATCCCTGAAAGTGCTGCAGGCCTTGGGCGTCATCGAGATCCGCCATGGCTTTGGCATGTTCGTCGCCCCCAGCAACTTCGAGGCGCTCGCTGACGGCCTGACGTTCCGGGGCCGCTTGTCGCTGCGCCACCAGGGGCTCGAGGCGCTGCAACTCGTTGACGTGCGCCAGGCCCTCGAGTCGGGGCTGATCGGCTCTTCCATGGACGTGATGACCGCCGAACAGCTCGCCTTGATCGAAGAAGCCGTTAAGCAGATGGAGGAGCTCGCACACGCCGGCGAGAACTTCGTAGCCGCAGACGCCGAGTTCCACCGCCGGCTGTTCGAGCCGCTGAACAACGAGCTCCTCATCAACCTCATGGGCGTTTTCTGGAAGGTCTACCGGAAGATCCACGTGGAGATCGGCTCCGACAACGAAGATCTTGTAGCCACCGCGGCCATGCACCGAAGCATCTACACCGCCGTCGCAACCGGGGACAAGACCGCGGCTGCCGAACTGCTCAACCGTCACTTTGACGGAATCCGCCGCCGCATCAGCGAGGCAGTCGCAGTCTAAGGCCAAGCATCCAAACGCAAGGGCCGCCGTCGTACTTTTCACGAAGTACGACGGCGGTCCTTGGCTTTTGGGCGGCCGTTCCGCCGAAGGCCTTCGCCTTCCTGACCTTCTTTGGTTTGGGAAAGCGTTTGCGACACGGCGAGTCCCGTCGTTTGGTGGCTCTGGTGCGGCAAAGAGGGTCAGGAGGGCGCGCGCAACCGCCGGAGACGAGGGTGTCGGTGAGCAGCGCTCGGGGCCACAGGGCAAACCCGGGCCCGGAATTTAACGAAAAAGACCCGCACCGGGACCGGTGCGGGTCTTCATTTGTGCGCCCAGAGGGATTCGAACCCCCGGCCTTCTGTTCCGTAGACAGACGCTCTATCCAGCTGAGCTATGGGCGCATCTTGGTGATTCTCGGGAGTTTCAAACTCGTTCCCCCCTCGAACCTCAATAAACTTTACGCGAGATCCCTGTTGGTGCCAAATCGAGGCGGTGTAATGTGCCTAACTAGACCGGTCTATGTGACCTTGGTCACTAAATTTGGCGGATCCGCGACGTAGATCCTTGATTTTTAGGGGTTTTGCTCCGAAATGGTCAAGAGATCCCATGTCCGAACCCAGATTGGTCTACTCCGCGCCCCCTAGCATTTAGGACACACCACTGAACCCGAGGAAGGGAACCACGATGGGCGATCTGGCGCGACTGCCGCTGCTTGAGAAGGCACCTACTACGCATGCACGCCTGTTGGCCTGGGTGGAGGAAGTAGCCGAGCTGACACAGCCGGACCGCATCCACTGGGTTGACGGCAGCGAAGCTGAAAACAAGAAGCTGACCGACGAACTCGTCGCGGCCGGCACCCTGAAGAGGCTGAACCAAGAGCTCTTCCCCAATTCATTCGCCGCATTCTCCGATCCCGCGGACGTAGCCCGTGTGGAAGAGCAGACTTTCATCTGCTCCGAGAAGGAACACGACGCCGGCTTCACCAACAACTGGATGGCTCCGGCTGAGATGAAGCAGAAGCTGCGCGGGCTGTTCGCCGGCTCCATGCGCGGCCGTACCATGTACGTCATTCCGTTCGTCATGGGACACCTGGATGCCGAAGATCCGAAGTTTGGCGTCGAGATCACCGACTCCGCCTACGTTGTTGCCTCGATGCGCATCATGGCGCGCATCGGCACCGACGTCCTTGAGCGCATCACGCAGACCGACGCTTTCTTCGTCCCCGCGTTGCACTCCCTGGGCGCTCCGTTGGAAGCCGGCCAGGCAGACGTCGTATGGCCCTGCAACCCGGACAAGTGGATCGTGCACTTCCCGGAAGAGCGCTCCATTTGGTCCTTCGGCTCGGGTTACGGCGGGAACGCCCTCCTCGGCAAGAAGTGCTACGCCCTGCGGATCGCGTCAGTCATGGCCCGCGACGAAGGCTGGCTGGCCGAGCACATGCTCATCCTGAAGCTGACTTCGCCTGAGCAGAAGACCTACTACATCTCTGCTGCGTTCCCCTCCGCTTGCGGCAAGACCAACCTCGCGCTGCTCGACCCCACCATCAAGGGCTGGAAGGTCGAGACCCTCGGCGACGACATCACCTGGATGCGCTTCGGCAAGGAGGGCGAGCTCCGTGCCGTCAACCCTGAGGCCGGCCTGTTCGGCGTCGCTCCCGGCACCGGTTGGGGCACCAACCCCAACGCCATGCGCGCCATTGCCAAGGGCAACAGCATCTTCACCAACGTCGCCATAACCGACGACGGCGGCGTCTGGTGGGAGGGCATGACGCAGGAAACTCCGGCGCACCTGACCGACTGGCAGGGCAACTCCTGGACCCCCGACTCCGACAAGCCGGCGGCACACCCGAACTCCCGCTTCTGCACCCCGATCGACCAGATCGACATGCTCGCCGAGGAGTACTTCAGCCCCGACGGCGTGGAGCTCTCCGCGATCCTCTTCGGGGGCCGCCGCAAGACCACCATCCCGCTGGTCACCGAGGCCCGCGACTGGTCCAACGGCATCTTCATGGGTTCCACGTTGTCCTCCGAGACCACGGCCGCTGCGGCCGGTGCCGTTGGCGTCGTGCGCCGCGACCCCATGGCCATGCTGCCGTTCATCGGCTACGACGCAGGCGACTACCTGAACCACTGGGTCAACCTGTCCGCCAAGGCGAACCCGGACCGGCTGCCCAAGATCTTCCTGGTCAATTGGTTCCGCCGCACCGCCGAGGGTGGCTTCGCCTGGCCCGGTTTCGGCGACAACGCCCGCGTCCTCAAGTGGGCCATCGAGCGCCTCGAAGGCAAGGCCGACGCCGTCGAGACTCCCATCGGCTTCGTGCCGACTGGCGAGTCCATCGATCTCGAAGGCCTGGACATGACCCCGGCCGAGGTGGAAGCCGCAGTGCGCGTTGACGCTTCCGAGTGGAAGACCGAACTGGCATCGATCGAGGAATGGTACGCAAAGTTCGGCGGTTCCCTGCCGGCCGCGCTGATCTCCGAGCTCGAAGGCCTGAAGGCCCGCCTGGCCTAGACCACCGGCACGTCCGACGGCGGTTCCGCACTGAGGTGCGGGACCGTCGTTCGTCGTTCCCATGCGTTGCGGAGCGGCGGTTGCGGGACATTGTGCCGCGATGGGCGCGCGAGTAGCTTTTAGAGAACCAGCAGTTCTCTCATTCCGGGGGTCCGGGCCGTGGACGATGCCCAGCAGCACACAAAAGAGTCCACTCTGGCGTCAGGACCGCATGAGGGGCCCAAGATAACCAGACAGGCCACCGCGCCCTTGGCCGATTTCGGCGCAGGTGACATCGCCGTCGCCGGTGGAAAGGGTGCCGCTCTCGGGGAGTTGCTGCGTCAAGGTTTCCCGGTGCCGCCGGGTTTTATCATCACCACGGGCGCGTACTTGTCCTTCCTGGCGGAAACGAACGTGGGTGCCGCCCTGGACGGTTTTCTGTCCGTCGGGCCCGATGAAGCGTCCGACGGCGGTGCGCCCGACGGCGGCGACGGCACCGGTGGTGCTGCCCTCCGGGCACTCTTCGCCGCGGCGGAAATGCCTGGCCGGCTGCGGCAGGTGATCCTCGATGCCTATGCGCGGCTGGGCGGCGGGGCGGTCGCGGTCCGGTCCAGCGCTACGGCGGAGGATCTTCCGGGGGCGGCGTTTGCCGGTCAGCAGGACACCTATCTCAACGTGCTAGGCGGGGACGATGTAGTCCAGGCGGTCGCCAACTGCTGGGCATCGTTGTGGACGGACCGGGCGATTGCCTACCGCCGACGGCAGGGGATCGATCCGCACGAGGTGGCGATCGCCGTCGTCGTGCAAAAAATGGTGCCGGCCGCCATGGCGGGCGTCCTGTTCACTGCCAACCCGGTCACGGGCGAGCGCGGCGAGATGGTGGTGGACGCGAACCCTGGGCTGGGGGAGGCCGTCGTCTCCGGGCGGGCGACGCCGGAGCATTATGTCCTGGACGCCTCGGGAAAAGTGCTGAGTTTCACGCCCGGTGGCCGCGAGGTGGTGATCAGCGCGGCTGAGGGCGGTGGCACGCAAGAAAACTCCGGTACGCAAAGCGCGAAGCCCGGGCTCGCCGCGGAGGTATTGGCGGAATTGGCCATGCTGGGAAAGAAGGCCCAACAGCATTTCGGCCGACCGCAGGACATCGAGTGGGCGGTGGCCGGAGGAACGCCGTACGTACTGCAGTCGCGGCCGATGACCGCACTACCGCCCCAACCTCCCATCCTCAACGCGGTCCAACGGCGCGTGGGACCGTTCTTCATCGAGATGTTCCAGGAGCGGCCCTATCCCTTGGATGTATCCGGATGGATGAGTCGGGGAATCCTTGCCATGCTTCACGGCATGGCCGGGAGCGTGGGCGTGGTCTTCCCTGCGGTGGAGGAGTTGCTGCCGGAGGAAGACGGGGTGGTGGTTCAGCTCATCCCGCCCGTGCCGCGCCCGACCATCCGAACGCTTGGCGCGCCGGCGTCCTTGCTGCGCCGGGCGAGGCGGTTCAAAGCCGGCGCCTGGACCCGGGATCCTCGTTTCTCGGCGTTCATCGACAACATTGAACGACTGAATGGCCAGGACCTCGGCCCCCTGCGGTGGCGTGCGGTCGTTGCATTTGCGGGGGAATGCTTCGCCGCGATGCAGGGCATTACAGACCTTCGCGTCTCGTACTTGCCCGGCATCCTGGTGCCGGTGCTGAAGATGCGTTTCATGCTCTTGTTCCTGGGCAAGACAAAGCTTGCGCCTGCGCTGATCGCGGGGGCGGAAACCCGGACGAGCCAGGCGAACCGGGCTCTTGAACGGCTCGCTTCCATCGCGGCGGGAGATCCTGGGCTGTCCCGCGCGCTACTTGGTCCAGGACCCCGTGAGCTCCTGGACTTGGTGGAAAAGGAACCCGAACATCGTGCATTCCGCGAGGCTTTCGAGGCGTTCCAGCTCGAGTACGGCCACCGCGAAACCACGAGCGTTGTCCTGAGTAGTTCGCCCACGTGGTCCGATGCCCCCGAGGTGGTTCTTGGTCTCGTGAAGGCCTTGTCCGGAGATCGGCCCCAAACAGTTGACCAGGCCGGGAATGCGCTTGCGGAATTGAAACGCCATCCGGCTCTCCGCTTCGAACCGCTGCGGCGGAGGGTGCTCGCCGCCGTCGAGTCCGCCCAGGCCGGAATGGCGTTCCGCGAGGACAGCCACTTCTATGCCACCAAAGCCATCCCGCCGATCCGCCGGGCTTACCGGGAGCTCGGCCGCCGGCTGGCGCTGGCCGGCGTGATCGATGAGCCCGACGAAATCCATCACCTGCGGTTCGAGGAACTGGAGTCCATCACAGACAACGACGACGGCGCGCTGCCGGCTTCACTCCGTGACCGTTTCCGGCCGCTGGTGCTGGCTCGCGCGGCAAAGCGGCGCGAGCTCGACGGCATACCGCTGCTCGATCCGGCTTTGCTCTTTGCTCGGGGCCGCCAGGGCCGCCAAGTGGAAGGGGTCCTCGTCTCCGGTACTGCAGCGAGCCGCGGCCAAGCGAGCGGTCCGGTCCGGGTGATCCGCGGACCGGCCGAGTTCGGACGGCTGCGCAGCGGAGAGGTCCTCGTCTGCCCTTACACCAATCCCGCCTGGACGCCGCTGTTCCAACGGGCCGCCGCTGTTGTGGCGGACGCCGGCGGGCTCGGTTCGCATGCGGCGATCGTCGCGAGGGAATATGGAATTCCTGCCGTTATGGGCACCGGCTCGGGCACGAGCACCTTGGCCGACGGACAGCAGGTACTCGTGGACGGAACCCGGGGGCTGGTCCTGCCGGTCGCTTCGGCGGAGAGACCTTGAGATGCCGGGGCAGCAGGACCACCGGAAGCTGCCGCGCCGCCGCGGGGCTGCCCTGAACAGTGCAATCTTCGAGGCAGTCCGGGCAGAGATTGCCGAATCGGGCTACGCCGCGTTGACCATGGACAGCGTGGCTGAGCATGCCAGGGCGAGTAAGGCTTCGCTCTACCGGCGGTGGCCCGGACGCGCGGCCTTGGTGCTCGAGGCAGCCTACGACGCCATGCCCGCCCCGGCGTCCGCCCCGGACACCGGCAGCCTGCGTGAAGACGCCCTGGCGATCCTTCGGCTCGTGGCCCAACGACTCGAAGGGGTAGTGGGGCAAGCCATGCGGGGGCTATTGGGGGAGGCGCTGCAGAATCCGGCGGTGGCGGCCGAGGTCCAGGAGTACGCCCGCGGCAACGTAGCAAAGATCATGCGGGCGATCATTGAGCAGGCCGCGGCGCGCGGCGAATGCGACCCCAGTGTGGCTACGGAGACGAGGATCGAGGCCGGCCCCGCCTTGCTGCGGCAGCGGTTCATCTTCTCTGGAGTGCCGATCGATGACGATTTCCTGGTGCACGTGGTGGACGAGGTGATGCTGCCGCTGCTGGGTGTCAGTCCGCCGGGGGCGCCGGCGGACCGACCCAACTGACTCGCATTCGTTGTCGTTTTGGGGTCTCTAAACGACAACTAATGCTAGTCAGTTGGCGAGCCAGATATCCGGTCCGAAGACTTCGTAATGAATTCTCGTGGCGGGGATTCCGGCGTTGATTGCTTCGTTGCGGATGTGCTTCATGAACGGCAGCGGTCCGCACAGGTACAGCGAGGCGTCGGCTGGAAGGTCCACTTCGCGCAGTGACATGAAGCCCGCTTTGGACCCGGCCCGCGGTTCCTCCAGCCAGAGCTGGAGTTCTGCACCGTCCAAGCGATCGACGTCGTCCGTCATCTGGCCGCGCAACGCCCAGCTGTCCAGATTGCTCTCCGCGTGCAGGACCAGCACCTGGCGGTCGGAGCCGGAATCGGCGAGTGAGCGCAGGATGGAAGCCGTGGGCGTGCAGCCGATGCCGGCCGAGGCGAGGACCACGGGACCGCTGCCCTCCTTGAGCGTGATCTCACCGTAGGGGTTGGAGATCTCCAGGACATCACCCACCTCAACGGTGTTGTGCAGCACCGGCGAGACCTCGCCGCCGTCGTCGATCTTGGTCGTGAAGCTGCGGCTGGTGCCGGCGTCGCCTGAAAGTGAGTACTGACGGACCTGGCGCAAGCCGTCCGAGAGTGTGACCTTGACGCTGATGTACTGGCCCGGCAGTGCTGCGGTGATCGGGGTGTCGTCGGCCGGCTCGAGGGTGAAGGTCATGGAGCCGGTGCCTGCGGGAGTCTTGGACACGACCCTCCAGGGGCTCCACATCTTTCCGTTGGCCTGCGCTGCGTAGAGTCCCTTTTCGAGCTTGATCAGCGCGTCCGCCATGAGCCAATAGACCTCTGTCCAGGCTTCGGCGATTTCAGGGGTGATGACTTCGGCCAGGTCCTCTGCGATGGCGGCGAAGAGGTGCTCGTAGACCACTTGGTACTGCGGCTCGGTGATTCCCAGGGAAGCGTGGCGGTGTGCAATGCGGGACAGAACTGTTTCCGGCAGGGTTCCGGGGTTGCTCACCAGATGGCTTGCAAAGGCGGCGATGCTTCCCGCGAGGGCCTGCTGTTGGTTGCCGGAGCGCTGGTTCGAACGGCTGAACAGCCCATCGAGCAGTTCTGGGTGCGCAGCGAAGAGACGGGAGTAGAACTTGGGGGTGATGTCGCCGATCCGGGCGCCGACGAGCGGCAACGTGGCTTCGATGACGGGGAAGGACTTGTCCGAGAGCATAGGAACTCCTGTCGTAATGGCCCGCGGGGTGCATACGGACCGGGATCAATACTCGTATTTAAAATGCAAGTATCTATAGATAACTTCTACACGCCGTAGAAGGATTTGGCTAATCGACAGCCCGGAAATGACAGAGCCCCGGGCTACAAGCCGTGCTTACAACCCGGGGCGTAACCCGATCGCCTGGAATGCCGGCGCCATTTGCCGCAGGCGCGGAAGGGAGGAGACGACGACGTCGTCCAGCTCCCGGTAGAAGGCTTCCCTCGCGCGCGCCAAGGCGTGACGCAAGCCGCATTCCGTGATCAGGGGGCAGTCACCATGGGCGGATTGGCACTCGGCGGGGTCGAGCCTGGTATTCAGTTCCCGCAGGATCTGGCCAACGGTGGCTCGCTGTCCGGCGGCGCTGAGCCGGGATCCGCCCTTGCGGCCGCGCTCGACGTCTATGAGGCCCAGCTCCCGGAGCCGAACAATGGCCTTGCTGACGTGGTGGTAAGGAGTCCCCACGGCGTCCGCGATGTTCTGGGTCGTCAGGAGTTCACCTGCGGGCGCGGACGAGAGAACCAGGAGCGCACGCAGGCTCACATCCGCGAAGGCATTGATCTTCATGCCCTCAAGCTTACGGAGTAAGGTCTAGTCCACCCATACGAGGGGTTGATTGGTGTCGGCTTCTGCGTTGTCAAAGGTGAAGCCCTCGGCGTTCTGGACATAAGGGACAACGGCTGCGAGGAGACCGCCGCTGCGATGCTCAGCCGCGGCGTGGATCCCGTCCGAGCCGTGTTCCGGAAGGATGACATCGCTCGCAATCGCCACCGCACGGTATTCGTCACGGCCTTGGCGCAGCAATTCGAGGATGTCTGCCAGCATCGACTCTGTGTCGACGTTTCCCTCGTCGTCCGGCTCTTCAGGCGTTACGAAGACGATCCGAAGTTCGTTGTCTTCGGCGAGCGTGACTGCGAAGGGCAGGAAGCCACCGTTTTGTTCCAGGTGTTCCTGCGCTGTTGCCAAGGCGGCCCCAAGCGTTTCACGCACTTCGCGGAGTTCGTGTTCCTCTGTGCTTTCGAGACCGTTGATCTGGGGATTCATGCTGATGCTCGCCTTCGGGGCTGCAGGCTAGGACCGGACCAGTGCGAGGACGCGGTCCCGCACCTTTTCCATCGTGGCAACATCCTTCGCCTCGGCGTTCAGCCGCAGGAAAGGCTCTGTGTTGGACGGACGCAGATTGAACCACCAGCTGCCGTCCTTCGCGGTGAAGGTGCTGCCATCCATGGTGTCCACGTCGACGTCTTCGCCATCAAATTCGGCGCGGACCCGCTCAACGGCTCCTGCCTTGTCTTCGATTTCGGAATTGATTTCACCGGAAGAGACATAAGGCTCGTACTGGCGGCCAAGGTCGGACAGCGGGCCATCCTGCTCGCCCAATGCCGCCAAGACGTGCATGGCCGCGAGCATGCCGGTGTCCGCGTTCCAAAAATCGCGGAAGTAGAAGTGCGCCGAGTGTTCGCCGCCGAAGACGGCTCCTTCTTCGGCCATGACAGCCTTGATGAACGAGTGCCCCACACGTGTGCGCACAGCCCTGCCACCATCCGCCGCCACGAGCTCCGGGACTGCCCGCGAGGTCAGCAGGTTGTGGATGATCACGGGGGTCTTTTCACCCGCGGCCTGTGCGCGGGCGATTTCCCGGCGCGCAACCATCCCGGTGATGGCAGACGGCGACACGGGTTCGCCCTTCTCGTCAATCACGAAGCAACGGTCGGCGTCGCCGTCGAACGCGAGGCCGATATCCGCACCGTGCTCGATGACTGCGGCTTGCAGATCGCGCAGGTTTTCGGGCTCAAGCGGATTGGCGGGGTGGTTCGGGAAAGAGCCGTCCAGCTCAAAGTACAGGGGGACGATCTCGAACGGCAGGGCAGGAAGCAACTGGTCACCAAGCACTGCGGGAGTGGTCAGCCCGGCCATGCCGTTTCCGGCGTCGACGACGATCTTCAGCGGACGGGAGCCGTTGAGGTCAACCAGGCTGCGCAAGTACTCCGAGTAGTCCTTCAGGACATCGCGGACGCTGACCTTGCCTTCCGCATCTGCAGCCGGGATGCTTCCGTTGTTGAGGTACTTCTCCGCCAGCGCCTGGATTTCCTTGAGGCCTGTTTCGGAGGAGATCGGCTGGGCGCCGGCCTTGGACATCTTGATGCCGTTGTACTCGGCGGGGTTGTGGCTTGCGGTGAACGTGGCGCCGGCCGCATTGAGGGCACCGCAAGCGTAATAGAGCTCGTCGGTGGAGATGAGGTCCAGGAGCTGGACATTGGCGCCGCGGCGGGCAGCGCCGTCGGCGAATGCCTTGATGAATTCGGGGGATGACGGGCGCATGTCGCCGCCAACCAGCACAGTCTCGCCAGCGAGGCCGAGGGTGTCGACGAAGGCCGCGCCGACGGATTCCACGATGTGGGCTGTGATGGATTCGCCGACGATTCCCCGGACGTCATAGGCCTTGAAGGAAGCCGAGAGGTCAAATGTCTTGTTCTGCTCGCTAGTCACGCGCTCAATCTTACTGTGGAGCGAGGTGGTCACTGCGCCGGGAGGTCATCTATGTGGAAAACGCTTGTCCACATAGATGACCTCCCGGGTTCTGGCTGTCTGCGGGTGCTGGAATACTGAAGCCATGCCCAACAACCCGGATGCTGCCCTACTCGCAGCAGAACAGTCCACCACCCGGATCCAGGCCCTTGAAGTCTTGAAGGAGCTTGTGGGAAATGCGGACGCCCGATTCCACGACGGCCAGTATGAGGCGATAGAGGCCCTCGTCGACGCCGGACGGCGCGCTTTGGTGGTGCAGCGGACGGGCTGGGGCAAGTCGGCTGTGTACTTCGTCTCGTCGTTGTTGTTGAGGCGCCGCGGCGCAGGGCCCACCCTCATCGTTTCCCCGCTGCTCGCACTCATGCGGGACCAAGTGGCAGCAGCCGCACGTGCCGGGGTGCGGGCCGTGGCGATCAACTCCGCCAACCAGCTTGAGTGGGACAACGTCCGCGAGCAACTCGCCGCGGACGAGGTGGACGTTCTCCTGGTTTCGCCGGAGCGGCTCACCAATCCTTCGTTCCGGGAAAACCAGCTTCCCGAGCTCATCCGCCGTACCGGTCTCCTGGTGATTGACGAGGCACACTGCATTTCGGACTGGGGGCACGATTTCCGTCCCGACTATCGGCGCATCTCCGATCTCATCGAGCAACTGCCCGGCAGTGTTCCCGTACTTGCCACCACGGCGACGGCCAACTCCCGGGTGGTCCATGACATCGAAGAACAGCTCGGCGCCGGAGTGCTGACCATCCGTGGGGAGCTTGGCCGGGAGTCCTTGCGGCTGGGTGTCTTGAAGCTCGCCGACTCGCGGGATCGCCTTGGCTGGTTGCTGACCCATCTGGCAGACATGCCAGGCAGCGGAATCATCTACACCCTGACCGTTTCGGCCGCCGAAGACACCGCCCGGCTGCTCTCCGAGGCAGGCCACAACGTCTTGTCCTACACCGGGAGGACGGACCCCGCGGATCGTGAACGGGCCGAGCAACTCCTCAAGGACAACGAAGTGAAGGCGCTAGTGGCCACTTCGGCGCTCGGCATGGGCTTCGATAAGCCGGATCTCGGGTTCGTCATCCACCTTGGTGCCCCGTCATCGCCGGTGGCTTACTACCAGCAAGTTGGCCGTGCCGGCCGCGGCGCCGCAAATGCCGATGTGCTCCTCCTGCCTGGATCCGAGGACCGCGAGATCTGGCAGTACTTTGCGACGGCTTCAATGCCCTCGGAGGAAAAGGCCGCAGCCGTACTCAACGTCTTGGCCGAATCCGGCTCTGCCTTGTCCACGGTGGCCCTCGAAGCACGGGTGGACCTGCGCCGGACGCCTTTGGAACTCCTGCTGAAGGTCCTGGCCGTGGATGGAGCGGTGGAGCGCGTGGGCGGTGGGTGGAGGTCCACGGGACGGCCGTGGATCTACGACGCCGAACGCTACGCCCGCATCGCCGAGGCCCGGGTGGACGAGCAGGATTCCATGGTGATTTACCAGGACACCGCTGGATGCCGCATGGAATACATCACCGCGGTCCTCGACGACGAATCCGCACGTGCATGCGGCCGTTGCGACAATTGCGCCGGCAAGTGGTTCCCGGCGGACGTGGCAGCAGCAGCCGCCGACGCCGCCGGGCAGACCCTTCGGCGCGCGGGTCTTGCGCTAGAACCACGGCTTCAATGGCCCAGTGGCATGGACCGGCTGGGCGTGACGGTGAAAGGCAAGATCAAGCCCGAGGAGTTGCTGGCCGAAGGACGCGTCCTGGCCCGACTGACCGACCTCGGCTGGGGTGGTGCCCTCCGTGAGCTCTTTGCTGCCGGGGCGGCAGACCGCGAGGTTGAACCTGCCATGCTGCAGGCCTGCGTACAGGTGTTGCGGGAATGGTCTGCCGGAGACGGCCGATCCACCGGATGGAGCGGCCAAGGGCGTCCGGCAGCCGTCGTGAGCATCCCCTCCAGGAACAAGCCGGCGCTGGTCGAATCCTTGGCCCGCGGCATAGCCGGCATCGGCCGGATGCCGTATTTGGGTTCCCTTCAACTCCAGCATGGCGGACCCGCGGGCGGGCGCGGTGGCAACAGCGCCTATCGGCTGGCCGGTGTCTGGGAGCGCCTCGTGGTGGGTCCCGAACTTGGACAGAACCTTGCGTCGCTAGGCGGTCAAGGCATCCTCCTGGTCGATGACCTGACGGACAGCCGCTGGACGATGACCGTTGCCGGCCGCGCCCTCAGGCAAGCCGGGGCAGGATCGGTGTTGCCTCTCGTCCTCGGTCAAGCAGCGTGACCGGCGCAGTCCCGGACGTCCAGTCCGAAGCCAAGTGGCAGCCACGGCTCGCGTTGCTGGTTGCCGCCACCTTTTTCATGGAGTTCCTTGACGGAACAGTCCTTACTACTGCCATGCCGAGCATCGCCGCCGACTTCAAAGTGGTCTCGGCCGATGTCAACATCACCATGACTGCCTACCTGGTGACTGTGGCCATGGGAATTCCGCTCAGCAGCTGGCTCGCGGAACGCTTTGGTGCACGTCGGATCTTCTGCCTGGCGATCGCCGTGTTCACCGTGGCGTCGCTGTTGTGCGCAGCCAGCCAGGACCTCACCCTGCTGACGTTGAGCCGGGTGGCGCAGGGTGCCGGCGGGGCCATGATGGTGCCGGTCGGGACTCTCGTAGTGCTGCGGGGCACACCCAAGTCGGAGCTTCTCCGAGCCACGGCATTCCTTGTCTGGCCCGGGTTGCTGGCCCCCGTTTTGGCACCGCTTGTGGGCGGAGCTTTCACTACCTATCTTTCCTGGCACTGGATCTTCCTGATCAACGTACCGCTGGGGCTTGCTGCGTTCATCGCAGCCCTGAGGCTGGTTCCGCGTACCGGAGGCGATGCTGCCCGGCGGCTCGACTGGCTGGGGCTCATGCTTACCACCTTCGGCGTCGGATCGCTTGTGGTGGGCCTTGAAGGTGTTGGTGGCCATGGCGCGGGCGCGGTCCCCGCCGCCGTGCTGTTGGCCGGAGCACTGGCTTTGGCCGGAGCGGCCTGGTGGATGCTCAAGGCCAAGGCTCCGCTCTTCGATCTCCGGGTTTTCGCCACGCGCACGTTCCGGGCCACCTCCACCGGAGGGTTCGTCTACCGCCTGACCATCAGCTCGGTGCCCTTCCTGCTGCCGCTGTTGTTCCAGGACGGCTTTGGCTGGGATCCACTAAAATCAGGTGCCATGGTGGCCGCGGTGTTCATCGGCAACATCGGCATCAAGCCCGCCACGACGCCCATCATTCGGCGGTTCGGCTTCAAACCCGTGTTGGTCTTCGCCTCCTTCGCCTCGGCCGTCACCTTTGCCGCTTGTGCGGCGCTCAATGCAGGGACCCCGGAGCCGTTGATTTTTGCCTTGCTGCTGGCCAGCGGGGCCTTCCGTTCGATCGGATTCTCGGCGTACGCCTCCGTGCAGTATGCGGATATCGTCCCCGGGGAGCTTCCCTCGGCCAACGCCGTGTCAGCGACATTGGTGCAACTGGCCGCGGGTGGCGGTATTGCCGTGGGTGCCCTCTTCCTGCGTCTCTTCGACCATGCGTCGCTCTTTGGCGACGGCCCTTCCTCGGCGTACCGTGGCGCCTTCCTCGCCATGGCTGCCGTCATGCTCTTGAGCACAGTGGACAGCCTCACGCTGCACCGGTACGCCGGAGCTGAAGTCAGTCGCAGTGTTGTGGGCAAACCCGAGAAGCGGCGGGGCTAGGGGTGTTTGGATACGCCTGTCGCCGGAACCCCTACCGCGGAGATTCCGGCGACTTTTGGCTGCCCGCCGTCTTGCCTGGATTGCTTTAGCTACGACGCCGGGTGCGTGAACGGGATCCGGTCGAACGACATGACGCTCGTTGCTTCGTCCGGGTTGACCGTGACCTTGAGCCAGTCCTTCGCATTGTTGGAGCCATCCACGGTGATCCGCGTCAGGTTCTTCGCTGCTGTGGCCTGGCCGTAGAAAGACAGCCACGTCGAACCAGCAGCAAGGGGGTGGTCTTGGTTGTACACGTGGCTGTCACCGTTGATCAGGTAGACCGGGCCGCCGAACGAGTTCGATTCCTCGATCAAGGTCTGTACCAGGGGCTTGAAAGCACCAAAATCCGCTTGGGAAGGGGCCGCGACTGTCGGGTCGAACATGTCCGCCTGCGTCATCACGACGACGGCCCGGTCACCGTTGTTCCGCGCCTTGCGGAAGGTATCCCTCAACTCCTGGATGTCGGCATCGGTCCTCTGCTGTACCTCGTTGAGTTGGGCAGCCGTGGGCCGGGTCTGGCCGAGTCCCGTCCACGGCAGCATCGAGTTATTGCTGCCCGGAATGTTGACGGCAGTGAAGGCGACCTCATGCTTGCGGAAGCTGACGTTCTCCGGGAAGCCTTCTTTTGCCTGCGACTTCACCGTCATCGATGCGCCAAGTGTGAATCCGGGCTTCGGGAAGAAGACTTCCCGGACCTTGGCCAGTCTTTCCAGGGGGTTGTAGGCGCCGTTGTTCGTTCGGTGGCAGTCAGTCCACTCGTTGTCGCCCGGGGTGTAGACGAGCGGGACGGTAAAGCTGTCAAAGTTCTTCTTGATGGCTTCGAAGTACTGGTCTGTGCACTGGGAGGATCCATTCTTGATATCGCCCACGTGTGCTACAAAACTCAGTTCCTTGTGCGCATTCAGGTCCTCGACGTAGGACGGGAAGGCCTGGATCTCAGCGTCACCGTAGGGCACGTCGCCGATCACGCCGAAGCTGAAGCCCTCGGTATTGCCTTGGTGCCCGTTGCCGTTAGAGCCGTTTTGTCCTGAGTTGCTACCGTCATTGGCCGCCAGTGCAGGCGACATGAGCAACGTGGTTGACAGCAGGACGGCCCCAACCGTTGCGATCGCGAATCTCGTCATTGAACGCATGAATCTCTCCTCGTCGTTGGTCTCGGTTACCCGGACGAGGTTATTGGCGCGAGCTGAATTCAAAGAGTCCGAGACATGAATCTTCCCCACCAGGTTCCGCTGCAAAAAGGCCCTGGAACGCAAAAAGGCCCAGGAACGCAAAAAGGCCCCGGTCAGGGACCGGGGCCAAAACGCGGAGACGGGGGGATTTGAACCCCCGGTGGAGTTGTGCCCCACACTTCATTAGCAGTGAAGCCCATTCGGCCGCTCTGGCACGTCTCCAGTTGCTATTGCTAGCCAACCAAGGATACGCAGAATTGGGCACCCAGTGCAAAACGGGGGCGCGGGCCGCCGTCGGGCGCCGCACCGCCGCCTGTCGGACCTGGCGCGGACCGCCGTCGGGCGCCGCACCGCCGTGGAGAGCGCTACTGCCCCGAACCCTCCTTGCCCGCAAGCGCCCGCCACAGGAAGTGCTGGCTGCGGGCTTGGAGCGAGGCCGCCTGGCGGTTGTCCGAGGCTCCCGCGTGACCGCCTTCGAGTGCCTCGTGGAACCACACGTTCGGGATGCCCATTGCCTGCATCCGGGCTGCCATCTTCCGCGCCTGGACCGGGCCTACGCGGTCATCGGAGGTGGCCGTCCAGATGAACGTCTCCGGGTACTCCACGCCGTCGCGCAACAGGTGGTACGGCGAGAAGGTACGGATGTACTCCCACTGTTCCGGGACGTCGGGGTCGCCGTACTCGGCAATCCAGGAGTAGCCGGCCGAAAGCTTGGTGTAGCGGCGCATGTCCAGCAACGGGACGCCGCAGGAGATGGCTCCGAACAACTCCGGGTACTGGGTCAGCATGTTGCCCACCAGCAGTCCGCCGTTGGAGCCGCCCACGCAGCCGAGCCGCCGCGGGCTGGTGACGCCCCGCGAAATGAGGTGCCGGGCCACAGCGGCGAAGTCCTCGAACGCGCGGTGTCGATTCGCCTGCAAGGCTGCGCGGTGCCAAGCGGGACCGTATTCGCCGCCGCCGCGGATGTTGGCCACGACGTAGACGCCTCCGCGTGAATGTGCCGCGGAGCCGTCTTCGGTCGTGATGCTTTCGCTCCGGCGCTCCAGCCAGGCGCGCCCGACGGATCCGCTGTAGGCCGGGGTCCTTGAGACCTCGAACCCGCCGTAGCCCGAGAGCTGTGTGGGGTTCTCGCCGTCGAGGTCAAGATCTTTGGACGCCACCTGGAAATAAGGCACGCGCGTGCCGTCTGCCGAGGTGGCGAAGTGCTGCTGGACCTCGTAGTCTGCCTCATTGAAGAACGACGGCGAGGACTTCACCACCGCGTGAGTGCTGGACACCCCGCCGTCGTGGCCTGCGTCGAGGCTGTAGCTGGCGATGCCCGGGGACAGGGTGCCGCGCATGAGCGTGGTGGGGGTGGTGAAGCCGGTAGCGACGAGCCAGTAGTCGTTGCCGGCGTCGTCGCCTTCTGCTTCGTCCTCGTCGTCGACGGCGTAGGCGTTCACGTCGTGCAGGGGCGGGCACGCATCCAACAAGGTCGAGGCCCACCCGCCGGCGGAGTCCTTGCGGGCCGGGTCGAGCACTCTGATTTCGGAAGAGACATCGTGCAGCAGGTTCAGGAGGAGGTAGCTCCGGGTCCAACTCCACGACTGGAGGGACGTGTGCTCATCCGGGGTGAAAAGCACCGTGAAGTCGCGTGCCCCGGACAGATAGCTGTCAAAGTCGGCGGCCAACAGAGACCCGGCGGCGTAGGTGGTTCCGTCGACGTTCCAGTCCTGCCGTGGACGGAACACGAGCCATTCGCGGTGGGAACTGAGGTTGACGTCAGTGGGGACATCAATGGCGAGCCACGCGTCGTCGCGCAGCACGGAGGTGGTCCGGTTGAAGAAGTCGATCCAGTCCACGGCGAACGTCCGTTCGAAACCCGGGGTGGAGTCGTGGGCGACGAGGGCCATCATGTGGTCTTCGGGAATCTCGAAAATCCGTTCGGCCTCAGTCAGGGATTGGCCCCGACGGAGCTTCACGCCGGTGCGCGAGTAGGACGAGCTGGTCTTCGGCAGGCCCTCGGCGGTGGTGGCAACCAGCAGGGTATCGCCATCGAGCCAGCTCACGTTGCCCTTCGCAGTCGGGAGGTCGAAACCGCCTGCGGCAGGGTCCACGAAGGTGCGGGTCTCGACGTCGAACTCGCGGTGGCGGTTGGCGTCGCCGCCGTCGGGGGAGAGGGCAATGATGGCGAGGCGGTGCGGTTCGCCCTCGGCCGGGCGAAGGAAGTTGGCGCCGTGGAAAACCCACTCTTCGCCTTCAGCGGCGGCCAGCGCATCGATGTCGAGCAGCACGTCCCATTCCGGTGCGTCGCGGAGGTAGCTTTCCCACGTTGTCCGGCGCCAGAGGCCCTTGGGGTTCTGCTGGTCTTTCCAGAAGTTGTAGTAGTGCTCGCCACGCTTGTTGACCATGGCGATCCTGTCCGTGGAGTCCAGAACCTCCAGGATTCCGGCTTCCAAGGCGGCGTAGTCGGCGTCGTCGAGCAAGTCTTCGGTGCGGGCATTTTGCTCCCGCACCCAGGCCAGCTGTTCCTCGCCGTGAATGTCTTCGAGCCAGATATTCTCGTCGACAGGCTCGGGGGCGATTGCGGTTCCCTGGGCAGTTTCGTTGTCGGGCGCGGGCGCTTGATCAGCTGCTGTGGTGGTCATCCCTCATCCTAGAGTGACTGTCTGAGAAGGAAGCAAGTCACAAGAAGTTAGGCTTGGGCGTGGGTAAATCGCAGAACATTCGGGTTGGGCTGATCGGGGCAGGTCCCCGCGGCACCAGTGTGCTGGAGCGTTTGCTCGCCAATTGGGCCGCGACGGAAACCCAAACGCGTTCCCTGCACATCGACGTCGTGGACCCCTATCCAGCCGGTCCCGGGCACGTGTGGCAGCCCGAACAATCCCGGCTGTACCTCATGAACACGCAGTCTTTCTACCCCACATTGATCCCGGAGGACGAGCGACTCGCGCCACCCTTGGCCGGCGGCTCCTTTGAGCAGTGGCGAGCGGAGCAACGGTCCGTCGGCGGACCGGGCCTGAGCGCCGAGGAACGGGCCGAACTTGCCGCGCTCGCTTCCCACGATTTTCCCAGCCGCGCCCTTTACGGGCGGTATCTGCGCTCGACGCTGGAGGAACTGCTGGACCGTGTCCCGGCCGGCGTTGAGATCGCCTTCCACCGGACCAAGGCCGTGGCGGCGCGTCCCCTGCCGGGCGGCCCGGCGGACGGTTCGCCGGGTGAGCCCGCGGGCGGAGGGTTCGACGTCGAACTCGACGACGGCGCCCGGCTCACCGTGGATTCCCTCGTCCTCGCGCTGGGCCACCTCGAGTCCCGGCTCAACCCGGAGCAGCGTTCGTTCAGGGAGGTGGCGTCCGAGCTCGGGCTCCTGTACGTGCCGCCCGCCGCACCCGCCGACGTAGACTGGGCACTGGTCCCGGACGGGGAGACTGTCCTGGTGCGGGGCATGGGCCTGAATTTCTTCGACGTCATGGGCCAGCTGACCGAAGGCCGCGGGGGACGGTTCGTGCCGGCTGAAGACGGTCTCCAGGGGAAGCTTAAGTACCTGCCTTCGGGCCGGGAACCGAGGATCATCGCGGCATCCAGGCGTGGCACCCCGTACCGGGCCAAGGCCGGCTTGGACGGTTACTATCCCAAGTCCGTGCGCTTGCGGTATCTGACCGAGAGCGCGGTGGAACGCTTCGCCGCGGCCGGAATCCAACCTGGCTTCGATCACGACCTTTGGCCCCTCCTGCATCGGGACGCCCTGTGGGCTTACTATTCAACGTTGGTCGTGGCGGAACCTGTAGCCGTGTCGGATGCGACTGAATTCCTTGCGGCCTTGGAAGACTTGTTGCGGCCACATGCGCATGCCACCGGGCGATGGGAAAACCAGGTCGGGGAGTTGGTCTCCATCCACGTTGCATCGTCGCGCCGGCTTGACCTTCTGGGCCTCGCGGCGCCCTTGGCCGGGCATTCGTTCGCGTCCAGGAAGGAACTCGACGCCGCCGTCGTGGACTATCTGGACGACGACGCCCGCCGCTCCGCGCTCGGGGAAGCAGATCCCGTGAAGATGGCCATCGGTGCCTTGCACACGGGACGGGCGATCCTGAAGAGCGCTGTGGCCGACGGCGGCATCACGGACGAATCGTGGGTTGGCGAGCTGCGGGGCTGGTTCGAATCCTTCGTCGAGGGCCTCGCGAGCGGTCCTCCCGCCCTGCGCGCCGAACAGTTGGCCGCTTTGGCGCGTGCCGGCGTCGTGAGTTTCGTTGGCCCGGATCCGCGATTCAGCGTTGATCATTCCAAAGGCGTCTTCCGCGCGGTGTCTGCCTGGGTGCAGGCCGTTGCCGCGGAAGCCAGGACCCTGATTGAGGCGATGTCGCCGTCGAACCGGGTGGGTGTAAGCGTTTCTCCGTTCCTGCGGCAGTTGCTCGCCGACGGGTTGGTGCGGCCCAAAGTGATGATGACTGCCGAGGGAACGCCTGTGCAGACCTCCGGGTTGGATGTCCAACCGCACCCCTACCGCCTGGTGGGCGCCAACGGTTCCGTGACTCCGGGGATGTACGCCCTTGGCCTGCAGCTTTCCTCCACCCAATGGGGAACGGCCATCGCCGCCGAAGCCCGGCCTTCCGACGGCACCAGCTACCGAAGCGGCCAACGGACCCTCCGCGACGCCGACGAAATCGCAAGGGACATACTCGGCCTTCCTCTCCAAAAATGAGCATGCTTCGCCAAGCAAAATGAGCATGCTCCCCGCCCGATCCTGCGAGTGGACATAAACCTAATATGTCCATTCGCCAAGGCCGGGAGAGAGCATGCTCATCCGGGGTTGCGGGCTTATGAAGCCTGGTTTTCGATGAGCTTGAAGATCGCACCCGTCGGGTCGGTCAGGGTGGCCATCCGGCCGTAGGGAGTGTCCTCAGCTGCCTGAACAATCGTGGCGCCCAGGGAGACAGCCTGCTCGATGGTGGCATCGACCTTGTCCACCGCGAAGTAGACGCCCCAGTAGGACGGCACCTCGGCCGGGAGGAAACCGGAAGCATCCATGATGCCGGCCTTCGAGTCGTCGCCCGCCCCGAGCGTGGTGTAACGGAACTCCGGGGTATCGCCCACGACGGTCGTTTCCCAGCCGAAGACGTTCTGGTAGAAGGAAACTGCCGAGTCGTACTCCTTGGCAAAGAGCTCGTGCCAAGCGGGCGCGCCTGTTTCGGCAGCCAGCTGATAGCCCTTCATCTCGCCGAACTGCCAGGCACCGATGGCTGCTCCGGAGGAATCCGCGTACATGGCCATGGTTCCCTGGTCGGGCACTTCCATGGGTTCCATGTAGACCTGGCCGCCGTTGGCGACCGCCGCTTCGGTGGTTGCCTTGATGTCGTCAGTGCGCAGGTAAGTGGACCAGACATCGGGCATCTGGGCCATTTCTTCCTGCTTCTGCATGATTCCGGCCACCATCTTGCCGTCCTTCGAAGCCGTGATGTAGCCACCGTACTTTTCCTGGTCCCCGGTCTCGTAGGTCCAGCCGAAGAGTGTGTTGTAGAAGGACTTTGCCTTCTCCGGGTCCGAGGTCATCAGGTCGATCCAGCAAGGTGAGCCGGGGGTGATGTCAGGCGTGGGCATGTTTGCTCCTGTGTCGTTACCGCGGTTGTTGCCACGGTTTCTTGAGTGGGTGGTGGAGACAGACAAAACCCTATGCGGGGCCTCTGGCAGTTTCAATGCCTTGGGTCAATGCCTTCAGCGGAACCTAGCCCATGACGAGCATCAAGATGAAGTAGATCGCGCCGCCAACCACCGAGTAGATGGCGAAGGGCGTCAGGGTCCGGGTCTCAAAGAAACGAAGCAGGAACTTGGTGGCGAACCATGCAGCGACACCCGCGCACAGCGCACCCACCAGGAACACGCCGCGCTCGTCGGCCATGGCCGGGGTGAAGAGGTCAGGCAGCTTGAGCACGGCTGCTGCGCCGATGATCGGCGTCGCGAGCAGGAAACTGAACCTCGCGGCGTTCTCGTTGTTCAGACCGGACAGCAGGCCGCCGGCCATTGACGAGCCGGAGCGGGAGATTCCCGGGATCAGCGCGGCCGCCTGGGCCGTTCCGATTCCCAAGGCGCGCTTCCACGACAAGGTGGCGATTTCGGCGTCGGAAGCCGTTGCAGTCACCGGTTGCGCGGCCGCGCGGAGGTTTTCCCTGGTCCGCAGACGTTCGGCCGCAAAAAGAACGAGACCGTTGACAACCAGGAAGACGGCAGCGATCAGTGGGGAACCAAAGAGGTTCCGAATGGGCTTTTCCAGGACCAAACCGATGATTCCGGCAGGCACGGTTCCAACCACGAGGAGCCAGCCGAGCTTTGCATACGTGTCTGACGGAGCAATCTTCCTGTCGCGGATGGAACGGCCAAGACCCTTGGCAATCTCAATCCAGTCGCGGAGGAAGAAGAAGAACAGCACAATTGCTGTAGCCAAGTGGGTGGCGATGAGGAAGTTCAGGAATTCCGGTGCCTTCTGGTCCAGGCCCCAACCGAAGAGTTTGGGCAAGATGACGCTGTGGCCGAGGCTGGAAATCGGGAAGAGCTCGGTGATTCCCTGCAGCAGGCCCATAACGATGGCCTGGATCATATTAATCATGGGCTCGATCCTAGCCAGTACCGATTACCGGGAGATGAACGTTTGCTGGGAGGCCGCCGTGTGCCAACAGGTCAACGCGACTACGGGGGCAGGTGGCTAATATCGACGAATGACCCAAGAGCGATGGCGGCAGGTGTCCGAATGGCCCATGGTGGCGGCAGCAGTGCTGTTCCTGGCGGCCTACTCATTCCAGGTGATCGCGAATCTCACCGAGGCCCAATCCACCGTTGTTGACACCATCATCTGGGTCACCTGGCTGGTGTTTGCCCTGGATTACGCGATGTGCCTCGTCTTGGCGCGGCGTCGCGCGCAGTGGTTCGTGCGGAACCTGCACGAATTGCTGATACTGGCCCTCCCGGTCCTCAGGCCGTTGAGGTTGTTGCGGCTGGTAACACTGCTGAAGCTGCTTCATCGCACCGCCGGGAACGCCATACGGGGCCGCATCCTCACTTTTGTTCTAGGGTCCGCTGCCCTCCTGACGTACTGTGGGGCGCTCGCCGTCCTTGATGCGGAGGAGAACGCCGCGGGCGCCAACATCACCAACTTTGGCGATGCCATGTGGTGGGCGATGGTCACCATTACCACCGTCGGATATGGGGACCACTACCCGGTGACTGTCGTGGGCCGCTGCGTTGCCGGCGGTTTGATGGTCTGTGGGATCGCTGTCCTGGGCGTCGTGACCGCTTCGGTTGCCTCGTGGCTTGTTGAACAGGTCTCCTCCGGAGCTGCGGCGGCAGCGACGGTCGCCGAGGAGCCCATGAAGCAGGAGATTCGCCGGTTGGCTGGGCAGGTCGAGCGCCTGAGTGCCCTTTTGGAAAACGCCGACGGCGAGCTACGGGGCGGCCTGGTCGGAGCCCGCGGCGACCACTCGCCGTCGCCGTAGCTCGCCACCCTAAGCTCGCCGACGAGGCGCGTTCTTAGTCCTTCGCGCGGACGGGGATGCTCGAGGAAGAGATCAAGACCGCGCTCTTTTCTTCGTTGGTGGCGGGGCGGATCTGGCCGCGTTCTGGGACGAAGACGATGGCCTCGTCTTCCTCTTCGGGGGCGTTGACGAAGGAGCGGAAGCGACGGAGCCGTTCCGGGTCCTTCAGGGTCGCGGCCCACTCGTCCTCGTAGGACCCGACGTGCTTGGCCATGGCGGCTTCGAGCTCGTCGGCGATGCCGAGGGAGTCCTCGACGACCACCTGGCGCACGTGCTCAAGGCCGCCGTCGAGCTCCGTCTGCCAATGAGCCGTGCGCTGGAGCCGGTCCGCGGTGCGGATGTAGTACATGAAGTAGCGGTCGATGTATTTGATCAGGGTCTCGTCGTCCAAGCCGCCGGCGAGGAGCTGGGCATGGGCGGGGTTAGCGCCGCCGTTGCCGCCGACGTAGAGGTTCCACCCTTCCGCAGTCGCGATCACGCCGACGTCCTTGCCGCGGGCTTCGGCGCATTCGCGGGCGCAGCCGGAGACGCCCATTTTGAGTTTGTGCGGGCTGCGCAGGCCGCGGTAGCGCAGCTCGAGGTTGATGGCCATGGCGACCGAGTCGAGGACGCCGAAGCGGCACCAGGTGGAGCCCACGCAGGATTTCACGGTGCGCAGGCTCTTGCCGTACGCCTGGCCGGACTCCATGCCTGCGTCAATGAGCTCGCCCCAGATGAGCGGGAGTTGTTCGAGGCGGGCGCCGAACATGTCGATCCGCTGCCCGCCGGTGATCTTCGTATACAGGCCGTACTTCTTGGCGATCGTGCCGATGACCACGAGCTTGTCGGGCGTAATCTCCCCGCCCGGGATGCGTGGGACCACGGAGTAGGTGCCGTCTTTTTGCATGTTGGCCAGGGCGCGGTCGTTGGTGTCCTGCAGGGACCCGCGGCCGGCGTCGAGCACGTACGCGGAATGCTGCGACGCGAGGATCGAGGCGATGGTCGGTTTGCAGATGTCGCAGCCCGCGCCGGTGCCATATTTGGCCAGGATGTCCTCGAAGGATGTCAGTTCCAGCACTCGGATGGCGTCGAAGAGTTCCTGCCGGGAGAGCTCGAAGTGCTCGCATAGGGCCTTGGAGACCTCGATGCCGGACTTCTTCAGTTCCCCTTCGAGGAGCTTCTTGATCATCGGCACGCACGAACCGCACTGCGTCCCGGCCCGGGTGCAGGCCTTGAGGCCTGGCACGTCGCGGACCGGATCCTTGCCTTCGCACGTCCCGCACGCGTTGACGGCGTCCCGGATGGACCCGGCAGGGACGTTGTTGCACGAGCATAGGATCGCGTCATCCGGCAGTTCGGTCTCGGGGGCGTCCCCGCCGCCTGCCGCGGTGAGGTAGGCGCCGGGTTCGGCGGGCAGTTCCCGGCCGAGCAGCGGGCGCAGGCTCATGTAGGGGGTTGCGTCGCCGACGAAGATCCCGCCCAGGAGGGTCTTGGCGTCGTCGGTGGTGACGATCTTCTGGTAGACGCCGCGGGCCGGATCCGCGTACACGATCTCCAAGGAATGTGGAGTCTTGGCGAACGCGTCGCCGAAGCTGGCCACGTCCACGCCGGAGAGCTTGAGCTTGGTGGCGGTGTCGAAACCGGGGAAGGTCGCTTGGCCGCCGTGCAGGCGGTCGGCGACGATCTCGGCCATCGTGTTCGCCGGAGCCACGAGCCCCAGGCACATGCCGCCGAAGTTCGCGACTTCGCCGATGGCGAAGATGCCGGGGATCTCGGTTTCGCAACCGTCGGAAATGACAACACCGCCGCGCGGGCCAAGCGTGAAGACCTGCTCCTCGCCCTCCGCTGCACGGAAGAGCTCATCGCGCGGCCGGACACCGATCGCGACGATCACGATGTCGGCGTCGATGATGCGGCCGTCAGCCATGAGGACACCGGTGACCTGGCCGTCGTCGTCGGACAATACTTCCGAGGGGAACACGCCGCCGTGGATTTCGAAGCCCTTGTCCTTGATGAGCCGGCCCATTGCCTGGCCGGCGCCTTCGTCGAGCTGCGTGGCCATCAGCCAGGACGCGCCGTCGATGACGATCGGGGTGGCGCCCAGCCGCTCAGTCCCGGCGGCTGATTCGAGGCCGAGGAGCCCGCCGCCGATGGTGACGGCGTTGACCTTGCGGCCGAGCTTTTCCGTGAGCTGCGTGATTGCTTCGTTGATGGCCCAGACGTCTTCGAGCGTGCGGTAGACGTGCGTGTGCTCGGCGCCCGGGATGGGCAGGCGGGCGGCATTCGAACCCGTCGCGACCACGAGGGCGTCGTATTCGTAGCTGTTGCCGGCCGCGGTTTCCACGGACTTGGCATCGGGGTTGATCTTGACCACCCGCTCGCCAGTGCGCAGGTCCAGCGCATCGTGGTCCCACATGGACATGTCGCCCAAGGTGAGGTCGCAGTCCACCTCGATGAGCGCCCTGCTCAGCGTGACGCGGTCATAGGGAAGATGCGCTTCCTCGGTGAGGACCGTGACGTGCCAGCCCTTGAGACCGCGGGTATGCATGGCATCGGCAAAACGGTGGGCCGCAGGGCCTCCACCGGCGACGACAATGCGGCGCGGGTTCTCTGAGGGGGAAGTATGTCCGGTCACTGGCGGCCTTTCGCATGTGCCGCAGAACCGTCATCCGCGACTTGTCACTTCAGACTAAAGACACGCAGTTTCGCGTCAGTTTCCCCTTTGTTTCGGGGACTTAACTTCGGCATCACGGTGAGGATTGCGGCAATGTGAGGTCTCCTTTACGAGCAGGACACATTGATTGCATTCCGGCGAAACATCGCAGGCCTACCGTGAAGTTGTGGCCGCAAACGGCCCGTGCCGGATGGCGGAATTGGATCCGCCGGACCGGCAGGCTTAAGCGATAGGGGCTGAAATGACCGTAATTCTGGATCGGGAAAAACTACAACAGCAGAGCGCACCGACCGCGTCCGGCGGCTGGCACCGCGTGTGCGCAATCGACGAGCTGGAACCGGCTTGGGGCGAAGCGGCCTTGGTCGGAGGCAAGCAAGTAGCGCTTTTCCGCACGACGCCGGACGAGGTCCTGGCGGTGTCCCAGCAGGACCCGGCAACGCTGTCCAATGTCATGGCGCGGGGAATCGTCGGGTCAAGGGGCAGCCGTCCCACCATCGCCTCGCCGCTTCACAAAGAGGTCTACGACCTTGAAACCGGCGAATGCTTCACCAACCCCGAACTGCGGCTCGCAAGCTACGCCACCCGACTGGTGGACGGATACGTCGAAGTAGCCGTCTAGGCTGCTTCAGCCCCCGACGCCGATTCCGGCCGGTTCCGCCCGCGGAACCGGCCATTGGTGTTTCTTGGCATTGCATCGGGATTCCAACCGTTTAATGCAAAAGAGGCCGGCCATGGAATCCAAAGATTCACATGAACCGGCCTCTCAGCTGCGCTGTGCCGCGCCACGCGGAAGGTAAGGGATTTGAACCCTTGGTGCGGGGTTACCGCACACTGGTTTTCAAGACCAGCTCCTTAGGCCGCTCGGACAACCTTCCCTGCCTAGTAGTGTTTCATAGGGAGTTGGCTGCGCCAAAAACCTGCCGCCGCGATTAACGCGGTTAAGGTGTCTGAAAGGCCAACTGCACTGAGCAAGGGATCGGGAGCACTCTATGAAAGCCGTCTACATCTCCGAACCGGGCGGGCCTGAGGTTCTGGAAATCCGGGACGTCCCCGCTCCGGTTCCCGGCCCCGGCGAGGTTCTCATCGACGTCGTCGCCGCCGGTCTCAACAGGGCGGATGTCCAGCAGCGCCGCGGGTTCTACCCGCCACCACCGGGAGCATCCGAAATTCCGGGGCTTGAGGTCTCCGGCAGGATTGCCGCTTTCGGACCCGGGGTGAGCAAGCCGTTTTCCGTGGGTGACAAGGTAGTGGCCCTGCTTTCGGGTGGCGGCTACGCGCAGCAGGTTGCTGTCCCGGCGGAGCAGGTTTTGCGATTGCCTGACGGCGTGGATCTGGTCACCGCGGCGTCCTTGCCTGAGGTGGCAGCCACGGTGTACTCAAACCTCATCATGACTGCACAGCTGCAAGCGGGTGAGACGGTATTGATCCATGGCGCCACGGGCGGCATCGGCACCATGGCGATCCAACTCGCCAAAGCGTTCGGTGCCAGGGTCGCGGCGACGGCCGGTACGGCCGAAAAGGTCGGAACCGCGAAAGCCTTCCTCGGCGCCGACATTGCCATCAATTATGTGGAAGAAGATTTCGCCGAAAGCCTCAAGGCACAAAACGGCGGCAAAGGCGCGGACGTGATTCTCGACGTCGTCGGTGCCAAATACCTGCAGCAGAACGTGGAAGCGCTCGCCGACTACGGCCGGCTGGTAGTGATCGGGCTGCAGGGGGGTGTCAAGGGCGAACTCAACCTCGGTCAGTTGCTCAGCAAACGCGCGGCGATCATCGGCACAGCGCTCCGTCCGCGTCCTGTTGCGGAAAAGGGCGTCATCATGAACGCCGTCCGCGAATCCGTTTGGCCTATGCTGGCAGACGGCCGGATCAAGCCGTTCGTGGCCAAGTCGTTCCCTTTGGAGCAGGTCCGTGAAGCCCACGAATACTTCGATTCCGGCGAGCACATGGGCAAAGTCCTGCTGCTGCTTTAGCCGCGCCCGCCAAATCGGCAGTACGAAGGAGAGCGATGTCCATCCGGTACAGCATCCTGGCATTGCTTCAGGAGCAGCCGCGCCATGGCTACCAATTGCGGGCGGCGTTCGAGGAGCGCACAGGAGCCGTCTGGCCGCTGAACATCGGACAGGTGTACACCACCCTGGCCCGCCTGGAGCGCGACGCCTTGGTCCGCAAAGAGGGCGACGACGGCCGCGGCCACGTGCTTTTCAGCATCACCGACGCCGGGACTGCGGAGATCCGCCGATGGTTTTCAACCGCGGTGGATCGTGGAGCTCCTCTGAGGAACGAATTGGCCATCAAGCTGGCGCTGGCCGTCACGACGGCGGGCACCGACGTCCCCGCGCTCATCCAAGCCCAACGTGAGATTTCCCTGCGGGAATTGCAGGACTACACCCAGGACCGCAAGGACTTGGCCGCCAACCAAAGGGTGACGGATACCGCCAGGCTGCTCGTCCTCGACTCCCTGATCTTCCATGCCGAGGCGGAGGCCCGCTGGCTTGATCTTTGCGACGCCAGGCTGGTCCAGCAGGCCAATGGCGCCAGCAACGGCATGATCGGAACCGTCCGCGCTACGGGAGCGCCCAACGCATAGACTGCTCCGCAAGGGAGGTGCCGACATCGGAACATTGACGAATGCCGACGTTCGGATCCGGCTGCTCGGCCCCGACGACGCCGACGCGCTGATCCGCCTGGCGGAGACGGATAACTTGTTTGACGAGGATCCTTCCGTCACGCCCTCGGGCGCGTTGACGTACGACGGCGCCCGCTCCTTTTTGGGCGACCCCGCCGTGCTGTTTTGGTTGGCTGAGCTCGGCGGCGGGTTCGTGGGATTCCTCCACTGCTGCATTCAGCGCCGTCGTAATGCCGGACCTTGGGCCGAGCTGCTCCTCATGGAAATGGGTACCCATACGGATTGGCGCCGCCGAGGCATCGGCCGGTCCCTCCTGGCCGTCATGGAGGAGTGGATGCGGGAACACGGGATGGAAGAAGTCTGGGTCCCCGCCAATCTCTATGCCACGGGCTTCTACGAAAAATGTGGTTTCGCTAAGGACGAAGGCGAAATACTCGTCAAGGCGCTGGGCTGAGTTGCGGCCCATGAGAGTATGAACGCATGAGCGATCAGGACGACACTCAACCCAGTGGCGAGAGTTTTGACGACATCCCGGTGGAGGGCACAACCTTGGACGCTGGCACGGCACAGAGCACATCGGAAGCGGGTCCCAAGGTAGAAGGCAAGCCTGGCGTCAAGAAGGGCAGCACCCTGCAGGACCTCGTCGACGAACCAGCCAAGGTCATGCGCATCGGCACCATGATCCGCCAGCTCCTCGAAGAAGTGAAAAGTGCCCCCTTGGACGAGGCAGCACGCGGGCGCCTTGCCGCCATCCACGAACGCTCCATCAAAGAGCTGGAAGAGGGCCTCGCGCCGGAACTTGTGGAAGAACTGGAGCGCATCAGCCTCCCCTTCCCCGAACACGCCACGCCCTCTGACGCCGAACTACGGATCGCGCAGGCCCAGCTTGTCGGTTGGCTCGAAGGGTTGTTCCATGGAATCCAGACCGCTATTGCTGCCCAGCAGGCAGCCCGGGAGCATGCTGTCGCCCAGCTGCAGCTTCGCCAACTGCCGCCTGGAACCATGATCGCCCCGGGCGTCGTTATCGGCGAAAATGGTGAACCGCAGCGTGCCCACCTTCCCGGCAAGGAAGCGGAACCCGGCAAACCTTCTCGCGTTCAAGACCCGGACCGACACCCGGGTCAATACCTCTGAGCGCTGGGTTGGGATTCTTTGGGGCCGTCCGACAAGGACGGAAGGATGATGCTGAACTTGGCAAAGGACTGTGGAGGCGTGCCCACGACCGATTCCATCGCGGCCTTGACCGGTATCACCAAGTGCTTGAAGGCGTAGAAGACGAACAGCTCTACGTCGAACTCGTGGCCATTGCGAACGAACTTGCGGACTTGTCGTCCAGGGTACGTGCCATCTGCGCCGAGGCCCAGCTCCGTGCGCCCAGTGATGGGCTGGACATTCCCGGATCGCTCGCGGGCGTCCATCGTGCGCTGTCCAAAGCGGGAAACTCTCTTGCCACGACGGCGGAGGCGGCCGCGATGCTGCGTCTCGCCGTCGGGCCCGTTCCTGTAGGAGCCGTTTCGGTGCGACGACGCGCTGAAGCCGTTTACGAACATGTAGACGAAGCCGAACGGCTGCTGCAGGCCGAAGCCGGCTCGTAGGCTATCGGCGGATTTAGGTGCAGACGCGTCTATTCCCACATAGCAACTATTAAGCGCCTAGCTTAGAGGCGCCGGAATCCGTAGCCACTGCGTGTGAGCGCTGGCAGGATGGAAGCCATGACTTCGTCACCGAACCTTACTTTTAACGACGGCAACTCCATTCCCCAGCTCGGCTACGGGGTGTGGCAGGTTGAGGACGATGTAGCCGAAAAGGTGGTGCGTCAGGCCTTCGACGCCGGCTACCGCCACATCGATACCGCCAAGATCTATGGCAACGAGGCAGGAGTGGGACGCGCCATCGCATCCTCCGGCCTCAAGCCCGAGGAAATCTTCATCACCACCAAGCTGTGGAATGCGGACCAGGGCTACGAGTCCACGCTCGCCGCTTTCGAAGAGTCCATGAACCGCCTCGGCCTGGAAACCCTCGACCTGTACCTGATCCACTGGATGCAGCCCAAGCAGGACAAGTTCGTCGACACCTGGAAGGCGCTCATCGAGCTCCAGAAGCGCGGACGCATCAAGTCCATCGGCGTCTCCAACTTCAGCAAGGAAGGTCTGCAGCGCCTGATCGAGGAGACCGGCGTTGTTCCGGCGATCCACCAGATCGAACTGCACCCGTTCTTCAACCAGGCAGAACTCCGGGAGTTCGCTGCGGCACGGGGCATTTTGACGCAGGCCTGGTCGCCTTTGGGCCAGGGCGGCGAGCTCCTTGAGAACGCCACGATCGCCCGGATCGCTGCCGAGCACGGCGCCACTCCGGCGCAAGTGGTTATCGCCTGGCACCTGGCGATCGGCAACGTCGTGATCCCGAAGTCCGTGACCGAGTCCCGGATCCAGGAAAACTTCGCAGCACTTGGCGTCACCTTGGATGAGGCCGACATTGAGGCCATCAACGGCCTGGACCGAGGCGCCGAAGGCCGCATCGGACCGGATCCGGCAGTCTCAGACTTCGCATAGTTCTCAACTCGCGCAGTTTCACAACTTCGCGGAGATTTACAACAGAAGGCCCCGCCCAATTGGGTGCGGGGCCTTCTGTTCTTATCGTTGGGCACAGGCCGCTCATCTTCATTCCTCAGTCGGCGAACTTTGCGCTTCGCAATGACCTTCCGGGCGCGTGGTTTGAGGCAACTGGCGTGGCTGTGCTACTTGCCGGGATGGGGCTTCTTGTCCGCGACTTCCGCCGGACGGGCCGGTTCTTGGCGCACGGGCGGCACGCAGGACGCGCAGCCACCCCAAGGCTTCTTGTTCGTCGGAGAAGTACCGGGTCGGGCAGTGCTGTGCAGGGAGTCCGTGCCTACAGCGAAGGACGCACCCCGATGGGATGCGCCCTTCGCTAGACCGTCAGGTCAGTCCTTTTTGAAGGCGTCCTTGACTTTCTCGCCGGCCTGCTTCAAATCGCCCTTGGCCTGGTCGGCCTGGCCTTCCGCCTTCAGGTTTTCGTCGCCCGTGGCGTTGCCGGCAGCTTCCTTGCCCTTGCCGCCGGCCTTCCCGGCAGCGTTCTCAATCTTGTCGCCTAGTCCCATGGTGTTTCCTCCTCTGGTTCGGCAGCCGATCGATACGGCCGTTACTCCATACTAAGCATGCTTAGGGTTTGGATTTCAAATCCAGTCCGGCTGGTCCACCCGGGCGCGGAGCGAAGCGAAGGACGAACAACAGTGTGAGGCGAAAAGATCACCGAGGCGAAAAACGTGCCGCGGAGCTCACGGCCGCCGGGCCGGGGGTTCGGGCCGCCAGGCCCCGAAGAACACAAAGAAGAATCACAACGCGGAGAACACGATGATGGCCGGGACGAGAAACAAATCGGATCACACGAAAGGCGACGGGCGCAGCCTCGAGTCCTCTTAATATGCCTGCCCAACCGCCACTAAAACTTTTCCGCTCCGGGTTCACGGCTATCGCCGGCCCATCATGCCGCACGACCTGACGGCGCGGGAAGCGAAGCGGCTGTGGCTTTCGTCCGGCCGGTTGGGATGCGGCGCCGCAGGTTTGCTCAGAGGACTTTCACGGGTATGAGGTCGTAGGTATTGTCGCAGCCTCCGCGCGGCGCGGTGTGCTCTATCCCGTACAGATGGTCGGAGATGGAATGGTCGGGCTTGGCCGCGACGATGCGGATCCGGGGGAGCGGCACCGCAGCGTTGTCGGGCTGGACGAACGGCGGAGTCTGAGGAACCATCAACCGTCCGGAGCTGTCGCGGGTGACCTTCACCGGATCACAGCGGTCGCTGACTCCGAAGCAGGCGGAGACAGTCGTGCCGCCAGGGAGGCCGGAGAGATCAAGCTCGACCGGGCCCAGGTTGACGAAGCCGACGGCGGGACAGGCTTCCGGGGTGCAGCCCGACGCAGCAAGAGCAAGCACCACCGCCGGAAGCATCGCCAACATTAGTCCTGGAAGTCCCCTGGTCTTCATGGCGTCAGCGTAACGCTGTCGGAGAGGAAACAGCAGGGCCTCTCACCTGGGCGGGGGGTGCACGGCATCATGGGGGCCGGTGGCGGCCGAACCTGGCGAATGAGGGGCTTTTAACCGGCCTAGACCCTAGGCGGTTGCGCTAGAATTATGTACATGACAACCCTTCCCGTTGCAGAGGCCCGGTCGCATTTCTCGCGGATCGTGGAACAGGCATCGTCCACGCATGAACGGTTCGAAATCACCCGGAACGGCGCACGTGCCGCGGTCCTCTTGGGCGCCGACGATTACGACGCCATGATCGAAACGGTGGCGGTATTGTCCGACGCGAAACTCGTCAAGGATATTGGCAAGGGGTTGAGGGAACTGGCTGGCGGAGAAACCTTCACCATCGACGAGGTCAAGGCGGACATGCGCACGACCAAGCACGGGGCGTGAGCCCTCGTTATGAGGTCAGATTCTCAAAGTCGGCGAAGCGGGCTCTAACCCATGACCTGCCAGAGAAGGTTGCAGCTGCGGCCTTTGAGTTCATCACGGGCGCCCTGAGTGAGAACCCTCAACGCGTGGGCAAGCAGTTGCACGAGCCGCTGTTCCCCTTGTATTCGGCCAGGCGGGGAGAGTACCGCGTCATCTACCGGATCGTGGAGGACGTCGTACTGATCGAGATCGTCTCGATCGCGCATCGCCGCGACGCCTATCGATAGGACGAACTTGCGGCTTCCCGAAAGGCCGAATGCAAGCACATCCGCCTCGATAGGCCTTTGAGCCCAAATGCAAGGACCGAGCGATCTTTACCAGGACTGCCCGACGACAACTGCCGGTCATGTCCCTGGGATCCATGCCGAGGCGGTATTGCCAACCACTCGTGACCCGCGCACAATCGGCAAGTGAGATTCGATGGAGTTCTCCCCGAAGACGCACCTGACCCGCGCCTCGAGCATGCCAGGCGTCTGGAGCTGATGCCGATCCTCATCATGGGACTGGTGCCGCAGCCATCGCTGGAAGATCCGGACTTGCTTGGCATCCAGTACGGGCAGGATTCCCGCGGATACAACGAGATGTCGGCTAGCATCACCTACACGCTGTGGCGCAACCCCGCTGACCGATCCGACCCGATAAATCTGGCCGAGCTCGACGAGCAGACGCGACGGTCGATCGAAGACGTTCCGCCTTGGCCGCGACCGGCCTGGCTGGTTGAAGGGGTCGAACGCATGCGATACCCCCAGCTCTGGGAGGCCGTGCGGACCACGTGGCACCGCGAGGCTTCCGACCGCTCGTCCCCGGCCCGGGTGCTGGCCGAACATATGAACCATATCCTCATCAATCGCTACCGGCGCGAGTGGCTGGGAGGCATTGCCTGGGACCGTAAGGCAGGGGACCTAAGAAGTCGTCCAGCCAACCGCGAGGTAAACGTATGGATTGACGGCGTCGAAGCGCAGGGGGTGGAGATCGACACGGACCCCCTCGTGTACGGGGTTGGCGCGTCCTTCGGACAGGGCGGCGTTGTGACGGCGGTGCTCCCACGCGACGAGCTCGGCTACATACGCATTGAATTCGCGAAACGCCCTTAGGCTGTGGGGACATCCACAGCAAGGGGATCAGGATGAAGCTTCCATGCACTTTGGCCGCCGTCGCCGTGCTGCTCGGGTTGGCCCTTTCCGGGTGCCAGGCTGCAGCCGGGCAGCCCGAACCGGAACCGACCTCATCGGCGCCCAGCCCGTCGTCGGCCGAGCTTGAGGCCATCGTCCAGACCGCCGTCGAGGATCGTAACGGCACCGTTCTCGACACCCCGCAGGCCCCGCGCCTCGCCGACAGGCAGACGACGGCCGCCTACCGGGCCAAGCGTGGTCGGGACCTGCCGGTGGTGGAGCGTTCGAAGGCTCGATTCAGGTCATTAGGCTTCTGGTATACGTCCTTTACGACAAAGGTCACTGTTGAGTCGATCGAGGTGACCGGTTCGAAGGCGATCGTCCATTTCAAGGAACAGACCGAGGAATACCTTGCCTCGGCGGCGAACGGGCCGAGCCGCGTCCCGTCGGGCTACTCGGTATCGCAGAACGCGACGTTCCGGGCATCCGCGGACGGATGGCAGCTCGACAGCATCGACCCTTCCGAGCATGGAGGCGGTTTGCCGGTGTCCATCGTCGAGGGCTGAGAATGGAGCTGCCCCTGGTCCTCGGGCGGAGCATGCTCGATCCAGCGATGAGCTCCTTGACCGGACCTTCGTGCAAGGCCAAGTACACATCGTCCCGGATCTGGTTGGCCTGTGTATCGGTCATGGTCCGGGCGAGAGGGCGAAGCACCACGCGTATCAAGGCGTTGGCCTGACCGTCGCGGATGCGGAGCCGCTCCCGCGCAGCCGGTGTAGGGGTGAACTGCGGGAACCGCGCGCCATTGCGCCTCCGGAAGCACCGCCTGAACGAGGGAAGCGGCCATTTCCTGCAGGTCGCCGGAGTCGAGGTCCTCCTGCGAGCTGACGCGCCACAAGTCGACCTGGTGGGGAGTTCCCACGTGGGTGCGGTCGATGGAATCGCGCCGGTAGACAAGACCGGGAATGACCCAGAGCTCTTCGTTGGATTCGTCTGGATCCAACTCCCGCAGCAGAGACGGGATGGACGCCGAAGTATGGCTGCGGAGCATCACTGTTGGACTGACGTAGCGGGAGTATCTCTGATCCCGGGTCACGTCCGATTCGTTGAACCCCAGGCGGTCGTAGTTGTCGGCCACGCTCACCAGCGGGCTGTGTCGAACGATCCGTTCGGGCACACCCCATTTGCTGCCGAGCGTGTGGATGACGCCCTGCAAGAGTGCCTGCATTGCATGATGCCCGCCGTCGGGATTTGAGAGATCCCGGATGGTCAAAGCGTCGTTGAGTTCTGAGGGACTGAGATAAGCCGGCATTGCTGGTCCTTATGTCCCGACCCTGATCGTCGAAGTCAGCGCTTCGCGCAGCTACAAACCGAGGTCTTTGAGCGCAGTGACCCAGTTGTGGGCGATCGCGTTCTGGGCCGCTGACAGGGTGACCTTGTGAGCACAGATGGCCCTGTGCAGAGTGTTCTCCACCGCGTCTTTCGGGTTCGTTGTGCCCGTGGCGCTCGCCTTGTTCGGCTCAGGCCACAGATTCGATACGGCGTTGGTGCCTCCGAGCTCCAGGCTGATCAGGTGATCGTACTCCGTGGTCTTCACTGCGACCTGACCGTATTCGCGCAGGCTCTCGGCCTTCACCTTGTTCGTGTCCGAAGCGGGCGGGCGGACCGTGGCCGTGTAGCCGCTCGTGCAGATGGTTGAATCGATGTTCTCTTGGGTAACTGCTGGATCTGCTGCCCCTGGAGTGCAGGCCGGGTCCGGCAGGTACTCGCCGGACGCCGCGTCGATCACCTTGGCCGAGCACTGTCCGGCGGCAAGCTGCTCGTCGGTAGCGACGACGCCGGGGGAGTGGATGGACTTCACGGCTGCCGCCGCCGCACCCGAGGGTGCGCTACCAGCCGCCGCAACTGCCGGGGGAACTGCTGGCGACGCGGACTTGGTCATCGCTTCGGCGGCGGGGTGGGTTCCCTGCTGGCATCCGGTGAGGGCCAATGCGGCAAAGAGGAATGCGGCGCGGAGGGAGAGGCGATTGCGGAAGTTCATGACCCTCAGGTGTTCGGGAGCTCGGAAGTCTGTCCCACGGAAAGAGGAAAGACGAGCGGAAGCCGGTAGCTCCCGCCCATCTTTTCTATCCTGTTGCCTGGACTTCGGAGCGCCCGGCGCGCCGGGCAGGCAGCGTGAGAGATGCAAGGAGCGCGCTGTCTCCGCGGTCCATCAGTTTCGCGGGGGCACAGGGTCAAGCGCGACAAGGGACGGATGTGCGCCGCCGACGCCGGCAGCTTTGCCGTCCAGAAGGTTCTTCGTCCCGTGGGCAATGAATCGGACCACGTTCTCCCCGACGGCGGACCCGTCCGCTTGGCCGATAGCGCAAGCCAGTTTTTCGAGCGTGCCAGTGACTGACTGGCGTGCGTACCGCTCCTCAAGACCCCAGGACACTCCTTCGGTGACCAGGTCCTCGACCGTCAGGGACGGCTGGAAGGCGCGGTCGTTGACGTGAAGTGACATGTTCAGCTGGCCGTTGGGCGCAAGTGCGTGGGTGGAGACGTCGTAGAGCGGCGCGATGGTGACGGCCCCGTCGTCGGTCCGGAGGGTGGCGAAGTTTTTGGCGTGAGCGTCGGTGTTGCCCACTGCGGTATTGAAGGCAGTGTGCGCAAGCAGCATCTCGCGGTCATCGGGTCCGGCGTCGAAGATGTCGCGGCGGCGTCGCAGCAGGCCGGCCAGACTCCGCAGGTTCGCGGCGGGATTGACGCCTTCGAACTTGCTGTCGGTGTCCCAGGGCAGACCCAGAGCCTGGGCGCCGTCTTCCTGGTGGATGCGTTCGACGCCGCGGCCGGAGACCCGGCGGTCGTAACGCTCCAGGACAAGGACGGTCCGGCCCGCGAAGGTGCGCACGTCGCTGGCAAAAGTGGTCAGCCCGATCCGGCGGGACAGTTCCAGGCAGTAGGCCTCGGCGTGCAGTGCCTGTTCGTTACCTGCGGCCACCGGTTTGATGATGTGTGTGGAGGCGGCGCCGTCGACCCCGGCGTGCCACGCCCCGTCGAGCAGGGCAAGGGTGGTCTTGGGCTGGTATCCGGCCAGCGAACCGCCGCCGCCGACGGCGCCCAGGGCGTAGTCGTTGATCAGTGTCAGCCGTTCGGCGATCTGCTCGTCGGTCAGGGGTTTATAGGATTCTGCCGGTTCACCGGGGTCTCCGCCGATCCGGATCGCGCCGGCGACGTCCCGGCCGGCATAGGAGACCAGGGCGTAGACGTCGTCGCGGCTGGCCTGGGCCTGTCTGGCCAGATTGGACCGGCCAGAGCCTTCCGGCAGCAGTCCGCCGAAGAACGCAGTCGCGGCGTCGGGCGTTGAGGTCCGGGGTCCAAGCGGCAGATTGGCGGAGAGGATCCGCGAGCCGATCCCGAACCGGGCCATCCCGGCCTCGGAGGACTCGAATGTCACCGTGTTGGCACCGGCACGGATCATGCTGCCGATGACGGTGCCGTAGAGGTGGACATCCTGGGCCTCAGCCACGGTTGCGGTCCCGGAAGGTCAGTTCGATCCCGAGCTTCTCCATGACAGCGAAGAACTGGTCATTGAGGACTTTGGGCTTTCCGGTCTCCAGTTCGGAGAGGTACCGCTGGCTGACCCCAAGCCGTGCGGCCAGATCGCGCTGGGAGAGCCCGGTGCGCTGCCGTATGCCGTAGACCATCAGGCCCAGGTCCGAAACAGACTTCATGATGCCGTGCATTCGACCACCTTGATGAGCTACTCGTAATCCAAACCATTTGACTACCTTTTCGTAATCATAGCATGGTGATTACGAAAAGGTAATCAACCCGTCGTCGATTCGCACTCGTGCCCGGGCCGTGGAGGCAGCCGTGGAGTTAAGAAGTAAGCCCCGCTCATTCCAACGGAATGGCGGGGCTTTTCGAGCTTCCTATCAGAATCGAACTGATGACCTTTTCATTACGAGTGAAACGCTCTACCGACTGAGCTAAGGAAGCACCGCGTTATCGTCCGGGTACCGGCTGAATCACGCAAGATACAACTGTAATAGAGTCACCTCGTCCGGGTCAAAACAGCCCCGCGCGGAGCTCCCGTGGCGCCGTTGTTTCGGAATTCACCCGCTCGTCGCGCCGGGTTCAGGCCGTCGTCGCGGACCGGGGGCAAGCTGGGCGGACTAACGTGGCCGCACGATTTCGGTCATCAACCAGCGAAGGGGCGCCATGAGCATGGACAGCGGCAAGAGGATCAACGCGGACGACGCCGGGGCGCACCGTGCGCAGCGGCTCCGGCTTGCTGTCTTGGACATGGTGGGCACCACGATTACCGACGAAGGCCGTACCGAGCGCGCGATGTCCCTCGCCCTGCAGGAGACCGGCGTCGAGCCTGGTTCGCCCCGTTTCGAAAGCATGCTCGGCTACGCCCGGGACACCATGGGCTTTTCGAAGTTGACCGTTTTCAGCCATCTTTTTGAAGAAGCTCAACGCGCTGAGAGCGCCAACAAGGCCTTCGAACGCGCCTACGACGATCTGATTGCCGACGGCGGCATCCGGGCTATTCCAGGCGCCGAGGAAACCATCGACTGGTTGCGGGACTCCGGCGTGAAAGTCTGTCTGGCCACGGGATTCGGCCGGCACACCCAGAACATGGTGCTTGAGTCGCTGGGCTGGATGGGGAAGGCGGATCTCAGCTTGTGCCCCGCCGACGCAGGCCGCGGTCGCCCTTACCCGGACATGATTCTCACGGCCGTGTTGGCCCTTGACCTGGATGATGTCCGCGAGGTCGTCGTGGTGGGGGACACGAGCTCGGATATGTTGTCCGGCGTTCGTTCCGGCGCCTCCGCCGTGGTGGGTGTGCTTACTGGCTTCCACTCCGAGGCGGCTTTGCGCGCGGCCGGGGCCACCGCCGTCGTGCCCTCAGTCAAGTACCTTCCCGCGCTGCTGGAGCCCCGCGCGGCACGGCTCTAGCGCCGGCTCCTCAACGATCTACCACTTGCCACCCTTGCCGGACCGACCGGTGGCAGCTCTTGCCGACGTGCTGGTGCATGGGTTGCGGTGTCGGCCGCCAGCTGAAGCGTTGGTCATGGTTCAATGTGCCGTTGCGCGTGGCGACATAACCGTGGAGTTCCTACGCGGCAAGCTGCCCGGCAACCGGAACGGCCGGGCGAGGGACGTCTTGGATCTCGTGCGCCGCAGAGCCGATTCCCTCCTTGAACCACTGGCGGCCATGCACTTCCAGCAGACTGGAATCGCTTTCGTGCAGCAGGTGGAACTGCCCGGGGTCGGGGAGGTTGATTTCGTCGTCGAGCGCTTCTTGATCGTTGAGCTGGACGGCAAGACGCACTTCGAACCCCGGGCCATCAAGAGGGATCGGCGCCGGGACAACACTTCTGTTGCCGGCGGCTTCACTGTGTTGAGGTACTTCTACGAGGACGTTGTTCACTGCCCGGAGGCCATGGTCGCGGAAGTGCAGGCCGCCATCCGGGCTACGCGTCAACAAATGACCACTTGGCCCAACAGTCAGCACATAGTCCCGTCCGAAGGCACCTTTCCATCCACGAAGTAGTTGTCGACGGCGTCGGACACGCATTGGTTGGAGCGGCCGTAGGCGGTGTGGCCTTCGCCCTTCCACGTCACGAGGGAAGCGTTGCCGAGTTGTTTCCGAAGCGAACCAGCCCAGGCGACAGGCGTCGCGGGATCCCCGGTGGTGCCAACAACCACAATCGGCGCCGTGCCTGTGTACTTGACGGGAGCCGGCGTATGCACCGGCTTGTAGGGCCAGTCCTTGCAGTTGATGCCGCCGTAGGCGAAGTAGTAGCCGAAGGTGGGGGAGAGCTGCTTCAGCCGGGCTTCCTCGGAACGCATCCCGGCGGTGTCCGTGACCATGGGGTAGTCAAGGCAGTTGATGGCGTTGAACGCGAACGTGGTGTTTGACGTATAGGTGCCGTTCGGGTCCCTGTCCGCGCCGAAGTCGGCAATCCGAAGCATGAGTGACACGTCGCCCTTGAACGCGGCCACCAACGCCTGGGTCAGGACAGGCCACGATTCGTTGTCGTAGAGCGGGGTGAAAATGCCGCTGACAAAGGTCGCTCCGGTGACCAGCCGGCCGTCCTTGGCGCGCTTGGGATTTTGCTCGACGTCGGCAATGAGGTCCTGGATCTGCTGGACGCCGTTATCGACGCTGCCGGTCATGGGGCATCCGGACTTTGCCTGGCAATCCGCCACATAAGTGCGGAGCTCCTTTTCGAACGCCTCTGCCTGCCCCGCGGTGAGGTCTTCGTTGTTGAGGGACGGATCCACTGCGCCGTCCAAAGCAAGCTTGCCGACGTTGTTCGGGAACAAGGACGCATAGGTGGCGCCGAGCGAGGTTCCGTAGGAGAAGCCGAGGTAGTTGAGTTTTGCGTCGTTCAGCACTGCGCGGAGGATGTCCATGTCCTTGGCGGAGCTGGCGGTGTCAATGTGCGGCAGTGCGGGCCCGGATTTTTCCACGCACTTGGCATTGATGGCCTTCGTGTCGGCCAGTGCCGCGGCGATGCCCTGGTCAGTGTCATAGTTGTAGACCTTCTCGCGGGAAGCGTCCCGCTCGGCATCGCTGAGGCACGTCACCGGTGCCGACCGCTTGACGCCGCGCGGGTCGAAGCCCACCAGGTCGAAGCTGGACCGCAGCTTGCTGGTGAAGTGCGTCTTCGCCGCATCCCTGACGAAGTCATAGCCTGAAGCGCCGGGGCCGCCGGGATTCACCAGCAGCGAGCCTTTCTTCGGGCCCTGGCTCTTGAGCCGGATCGCCGCGATGGAGATGCTGTCACCATCGGGTTTGGCATAGTCAACCGGCACTTTGATGTTGGCGCACTGGAATCCCTGCTCACAGGACGTCCAGTTCACCTTTTGGGAGTAGAAGCTCTCCAGTCCTGCCGGCGCCGCGGCCGCGATGGACGCGTCGGGGCTGCTGACGTTGCCGCCGCCGGACCCGTTGCTGGCGCCATCGTTGGGCACCGGTACCGAGAACACGCAGCCGCTCAGCAGCAGGCTGGCGGAGACCGTGGCAGCGACTGCCGCTGCCGCCCGCCGCAGTGAGGGGAACCGTGTCCTGGAACTGGACCCGGCGGGCCGGCGTCGTGCGGGGGTCATGCGTTTCTCCTCAGGCTGGGGAAGCGTGCTGTACTTCTAAACTATCCGGCTATTGCTGAATCAGGCCGCTCGCCATGGATTCGACGGCCAACAGCGGTGCCACGTTGGTCGTGGTGATCCGCACGCGCGCCTTGTTGATGGCATCCATTCGCGCCAAGGTGATTTCAGGCGTGGAGCCGGCCGCGTAGGCCTCCAGTTCGCTCCTGAGCTCAACGTTGACCAACTCCACAGCGTTCCCCAGTTGGATGACCAGGACGTCCCGGTAGAAGGACAGCAGATCGGTCAGCGTGCGGTCGAGGGAATCTGTGATGGAGCGCTTGGCACGCCGTTTCTGGTCGTCTTCAAGCTGCCTCACCTGGCTGCGCATCGACGGCGGCAGGGTGCCCGACTCCGGAGCGCCCAGGCTCGCGAGCAGGGCGACCTTCTCGGCGGCGTCACGTTCGTCGTTGGAGCTGTTGGCTTCATCGGTCGCGATCTTGACCAGCTTTTCGGCCATCATCACGGCTGCGGTGACTCCCCGCAGGCCCAGCGGGAACCGGACGGTCTCCATCCTGCGCTCCCTGGCCTCCGGATCGCGGGCCAGCCGACGCGCAATTCCGATGTGGCTTTGGGCAGCGCGGGCGGCCCGGTCAGCAATGGCGGGGTCGACGCCGTCGCGCCTCACCAGCAGGGCGGCGACGTCGGCGGCCGGCGGAATCCGGAGGCTTACTGGGCGGCAGCGCGAACGGATGGTGACCAGCACATCCGCGGGCGACGGCGCGCACAGCATCCAGATGGTCCGGGGCGTGGGTTCCTCGATGGCCTTGAGGAGTACGTTGGTGGTGCGTTCGGCCATGCGGTCCGCGTCCTCCACCACAATGATGCGCCAACGGCCCGACGCCGGCCGGTCGCCGGCCTTGGACACCAGCTGGCGGGCTTCTTCGATGGTGATGGTGACTTTCTCGGTGCGGACAAAGGTCACGTCTGAGTGGGTCTCGCCGAGGATGGTCCGGCAGGATGCGCATTCGCCGCAGCCTCGAAGTGCGACATCGTCCTGCTCACAGTTCAAGGCCGCCGCGAATGCCTTGGCCGCGTTGGAGCGGCCCGAACCCGGCGGTCCGGTGAACAACCACGCGTGCGTGAGGCCTTCGCCTTGGGCGGCCGCCCGCAATTGTGCGACGACGGGCGCCTGGCCCTGGAGCTCGTCCCAGACGCTCACGTGCGGCTCCCGAGCAAGTCCTGCACGCGCCGGAGGATCTGCGCGGCGAGGCCCTCAATGGCATCCTTGGCGGGCAGCACGAGGTACGTCTCCGGGTGGGCCTCCGCGAGTTCCAGGAACGCCGCACGGATGCGGGCGTGGAAATCGTCCGGTTCCGACTCGAGGCGGTCCTCGGCGGCGTCTCCGGCAGTTCTGCGGTCCCGGCCATCGCCCGGGTGGACGTCGAGGAGTACTGTCAGGTCCGGTTCGAGTCCTTCGGTGGCCCATTCGTTGAGCCGCCTGACGTCCACGGTCCCGAGGTCCCTGCCGGCACCTTGGTAGGCGACGGAGGAGTCTATATAGCGGTCCGTGATCACCACTGAACCCTGTGCCAAGGCCGGGCGGATGACCTGGCTTGCGTGGGCTGCCCGGGAGGCTGCGAACATGAGGGCTTCGGTCCTGGGATCAATGGTGCCGTGGCCGTGGTCCAGCACCAGGGAACGCAGCTTCTCGCCGATCGGCGTGCCCCCGGGCTCGCGGGTGCGCAGTACGGAAAAGCCGAGCGATTCGAGCGACTCGGCCAGGCGGGCGGCCTGCGTGGACTTGCCGGCCCCGTCTCCGCCCTCGAAGGCGATGAAGAGTCCTGGGCGCTGGTCCGGCATGGGGCTCTGGTCCTGCTTGAGGCGCTGCGTAGTCACGGATCTAAGCGTACAGAGGAACACTGACACTGCCCGACGACGCCGCTCGCCGACCCGCGCGGGACGCACCCTGCCGCTCGGCGAGACCCAGCCGTAACACCTTTCCAGCGCCCGCTCCCCGCGCCGTAGGCTGGAGAAATGAGTCTTTCCCGAGAGCATGCCGCAGATCTGTCCCCTGACACTGTGGTGGTGGCGGCAGGCCGTCCCGAACGTTGCCATGACCAACCCGTCAACCCGCCGATCGTTTTGTCCTCCACGTATTTCGGTACGGGAGCATTGAGCGACGGCGACCGCGGCTACGGGCGCTATGCGAACCCCACGTGGGATCCGTTCGAGGAAGCACTGGCCCAGCTGGAGGGCGCCGAGCTGCCCGGCTTGCTCTACGCCTCGGGCTTGGCCGCAGTGAGCTCCGCGTTGTCGCTCGTGCCGGCCGGCGGGGTGCTCGTCATGCCCACGCACAGCTACGCAGGATCGCTCGTCATGGCCACCGAACTCGCGGCCAAGGGCATCCTTGAGTTGCGGACCGTTGACATCGCGGACACCGACGCCGTCAAGGCCCAGCTCGCCCCCGCGGATGGAAGACCCGCCAGCATGCTGTGGATTGAAAGCCCCACCAACCCCATGCTCGGCATTGCCGACGTACATGCCCTCGCCACCGCTGCCCATGAGGCCGGCGCCATCGTGGTCACGGACAACACCTTCTCCACCCCGCTTGTTCAGCAGCCCCTCAGCCTGGGTTCCGACGTCGTGCTCCATTCGGTGACCAAATACCTGGCTGGACACTCCGACGTAGTACTCGGCGCCTTGGTTACCTCGAATGCGGAGCTGCGCGCGGAACTCCTCCACCACCGCATCATCCATGGCGGCATCGCGGGTCCTTTCGAGGCCTGGCTCGCGCTCCGGGGCCTGCGCACGCTGGCACTCCGGATCGAGCGCTCGCAAGCTTCTGCCGCAACGTTGGCCGAGCGGCTGAGTACCCACCCGCGCGTCGAGTCCGTGCGTTTCCCGGGTCTGCCTGACGACCCCGGCCACGAACGGGCCAAGTCCCAGATGAAGGGCTTCGGCTCCATCCTGTGCATCCAGTTGGCCGGAGACGGAACCCGCAGCGGTGCCGACGCAGCGGATCAACTGGTTCGTGCATTGCGGTTGTGGATCCCGGCGACGTCGCTGGGCGGGGTCGAGTCCCTCATCGAACGCCGACGCCGGCACACCGCCGAGCCGCACAGCGTGCCGGACAACCTGGTCAGGATGAGCGTTGGGATCGAGAACGTCGAAGACCTCTGGGCGGATGTGGAGCAAGCACTCAAGTCGCTTGACCGCTAGGCTTGAGGGCGTGGACGGAAAAATTTTGATTTCATACATCCAGAATGGGATTTGGTTCATTCTGGGACTGGTTGCCTTCGCTTTGGAGCTGTGGGCGCTGGTCGATTGCCTGCGCCACAAGCCCTCGTCCTTCGAAGCCGCATCCAAGCGCACCAAGACGTTCTGGCTGGCCCTGACCGGCGTCGCCGCGGTGATCGGCGGCCTTTCCGTCCTCGGTGGCGGCGGTGGCTTTGGCCTCTTTGGCATCGCCGCCGTCACCGCGGCGTGTGTCTACTTGGCGGACGTCCGTCCCGCGGTGAGAGAAATCGGCAACAGCGGCCGCAACCAGGGGCCGTACGGTCCCTGGTAATCCCCACCGGCCCCCTAAGCTCGCAAGTCCCCACCGGCTCCCAGCCTTCGCAAGCTCAGGCCGGGGCCCTCGCCGGTGTGACCCCACGCTCAGGGAACCCTGCCGGCGTGGGCCCCAGGCTTTAGGGCCGGAGCCACGGCTGACCAGTCGACGGTAAGTTCCCCCAGACGCCAGCGCGACGTTCCGTCCTGAAGGGGCCAACCGGCGTCGCGCATTGATTGGCACATGGCGGTCCACCGCTGCTTGCTGCCAAAGGACGCAAGCGGTGCGGCCTCCAACCAGGCCTGGTCCAGCGCATTCAGGAAAGCATGAATGCGTTCCCCAGGGATGTTGCGGTGGATGAGTGCCTTCGGGAGGCGTTCGGCCACGTCGGAGGGCAGTTCGAAACCGCCGAACCGCATGGACAGGCTCAGGCTCAACGGTCCGTTCGGATCCAACGCAACCCACGTCACCCTGCGGCCGATTTCGTCACACGTGCCGTCGATGAACAATCCCTGCGGAGCCAGCCGCGACTGAACCAGCGACCAGATCCCGGCCACATCCGATTCCTCGTATTGCCGCAGTACATTGAAGGCCCTCACCAACACGGGATTGCCTGGAACGGGAACCTCGAAACCGCCCACGTGGAAGCTGAGCCCGGGCCTTTCCAGGGATTTCGCGATACTGACGCGCTCGGGTTCGATCTCGATCCCGCACACGCGGACGTCGGGGCGGACTGCCTGCAGCCTTTCGAAGAGTTCGACGGCGGTGGCCGGGGAAGCGCCGTAGCCCAGATCCACTACCAAGGGGTCGACGGCGGAGCGGAGCCGCCATGCCTGCGGGCCCGCCAACCAGCGGTCCAGGCGGCGCATGCGGTTGGGATTCGTGGTGCCCCTGGTGATGTTGCCGACGGGTTTGCCGCGTCCTCCCTGGACCCGCTCTGCTTTTTGCACCACCCTCCCACTTTATCCTCCAACGCGGGGTCACTTACGGCCCATCCGGCGCCCAAACACCGGCGCTAAGTGACCCCGCGTTGCGGTCAAAGGGTCATGGCGTAACGCCCGGCAACGGCAAGGCCTGATCGCTTAGGATGAAAACCATGACTTACAAGCTGATTCTGCTGCGCCACGGCCACAGCGACTGGAACGCCAAGAACCTGTTCACCGGCTGGGTGGACGTCGACCTGAACGACCAAGGCCGCGAGGAAGCAGCGCGCGGCGGAGAGCTCCTGGTCGAGAACAACGTTCTCCCGGACATCCTGTACACCTCCCTGCTCAAGCGGGCTATCAACACCGCGAACATTTCCCTGGACAAGGCCGACCGCGGCTGGATTCCGGTCAAGCGTGACTGGCGCCTCAACGAGCGCCACTACGGCGCGCTGCAGGGCAAGGACAAAGCCCAGACCCTGGCCGAATTCGGTGAAGCGCAGTTCATGGAATGGCGCCGCAGCTACGACACCCCGCCGCCCGCCCTTTCCGATGACAGCGAGTTCTCCCAAGTGAACGACGTGCGCTATGCGGGCCTCGGCGACGCCCTGCCGCGCACCGAGTGCCTCAAGGACGTCCTCGTACGTCTCCTGCCGTACTGGGAATCCGACATCAAGGAAGACCTCAAGGCCGGCAAGACAGTCATGGTCACGGCCCACGGCAATTCCCTGCGCGCCCTCGTCAAGCACCTGGACGGCATCAGCGACGAAGACATAACCGGTCTGAACATCCCCACGGGCATCCCGTTGGTCTACGAGCTGGACGAGAACTTCCAGCCGATCAACCCCGGCGGAACCTACCTCGACCCCGAGGCCGCGGCAGAATCCATCAAGGCTGTAGCTGCCCAAGGCAAGAAATAAGCTCTTGAGAAACGACGCCGGCCGGCCCACCGCGAGGTGGGCCGGCCGGCGTCGTTGTTAGTTATGACTGGTTAGAAGCCTTCCGGCTGCCATTCACCGGTGACCAAGTAGGTCACCTTGCGGGCAACGGAAACGCCGTGGTCGGCGAAACGCTCGAAGTAGCGGCTGGCGAGGGCCACATCCACAGTGGTAGCGGCAGTCTCGGCCCACGCGGGATCGGCGATTGCCCTGAAGACGCTCAGGTGCAGATCGTCAACCCGGATGTTGAGCTTGAGGATGTCCCGGGCGACTTCCAGGTCGCGAGACTCCAAGAGCAGGGTGACCTTCTGGATGATTTCGAGGTCGAGGCGGGCCATGTCCTTGAACGTTGCCGTCAGCTGCTCGGGGATGACGGTGGCCGGGTAGCGCAAACGGGCCAGCTGGGCCACGTGCCGGGCGAGGTCACCCATGCGCTCCAGGGATGCGCTCATCCGCAGGGAGCCGACAATCATCCGGAGATCGCTTGCCACGGGGCCCTGGAGGGCCAGGATGTCGATGGCCCGTTCGTCGAGGCCGTTCTGCAGGAAGTCGATGCGGGCATCGGCGGCAATGACGTCCTGGGCGAGATCGACGTCAGCGCCTTCGAATGCGGTGGTCGCGTTCTGGATCGCCTCAGTGACCAGCTTTGAGATCTCGATGAGGTCCTCACCGACCTGGATGAGCTCCTCCTGAAAAACCTTGCGCACGGTGGCGTCCTCTCCTTGGAAATCTCCTCCGCACCCTTCTGGCGGCGCGAAAATCATCACAGCTAACTACGGTCCAACTAGTAAGGGTGGCAGTGGTCAATGAACGATTGCGCACCTTTAGGTGAACGTTAGCTGAACCGGGGCCGTTTGGTGACCGTTCCATATTTTGCAGTGTTTTGAGCGCATAAGCTAGATCCGTGGATCCAGTGCTCATCGGTGTCATCGCAGGTCTAGTCGGCCTGTCGTGCGGCGTCTTTGGCGTGCTCGCGTTCAGGCTCAGTGAACGGCAACGAAAGATCGTGGATCTGGACGTCACCGAGCCGCTGCTTCCGGAGGGAGCCGCGGAGGTGCTGTCCGTCGTCGGGCGCGCTTTCGTCGTGGTGGACGCGATCGACGGCGTCGTCCGGGCCAGTCCCGCGGCCTACGCATACGGCCTCGTGAGGGGCCACACGGTGGTGCACAAGCAGTTGCTGGACATGACGGCAAAGGTGCGGCGCGACGGCGTGATCCTGGAAGAGACTTTCGAGTTGCCCCGCGGTCCCCTGGGTAAGGGAACCATCGTGGTGCAGGTGCGGGCAGCCATGCTCGGATGGGAATATATCGTCCTGCTGGCCGATGACCGTACCGAAATCACCCGCACCGAAGAGATCCGCAACGACTTCGTGGCGAACGTCTCGCACGAACTTAAGACGCCAGTGGGCGCTATCTCCCTGCTGGCTGAGGCGCTTGAAGCGAGCCCGGACGACGAAGAAGCCGTGCGTCGCTTCGCGAAGCGCATGCACAAGGAATCGACACGACTCGCCGCGCTGGTCCAGGACATTATTGAGCTGTCCCGGCTTCAGGGCGCCAACGTCGCACAGCAAGGGCACGCCGTGGACATCAATACGGTGGTCGCCGAGGCCGTGGACCGTTCTCAGCTCCCGGCCGAGCTCAAGAACATCAAGATCGTCGTCGGCGGACGCTCGGAAACAATGGTTTTCGGCGACCAGGACCTTTTGGTGACCGCCTTGCGGAACCTGATCGACAACGCCATCCGTTATTCGCCGGAGAACACCCGTGTGGGAGTGGGGGTCCGCGCCAAAGAGGGCGTGGTGGCCATTTCAGTCACTGACCAGGGTGAGGGTCTCAGCCCGGAGGACCAGGAACGCATCTTCGAACGCTTCTACCGCGTGGATGCGGCGAGGTCCCGGCAGACCGGGGGAACAGGCCTGGGCCTGAGTATCGTCAAGCACGTGGTGTCCAACCACGGCGGCGAGGTCACCGTCTGGTCCCAGCCAGGCCAAGGTTCCACTTTCACCATCCGCCTTCCGGAAATGGAAGGCCAGGAGGACGACGCCGGGGCGAAGCCCCGAAACGTGATTCAAACGACGGGCGCCGTACGCGCCCTAGAGCAAGGAGCTGGCGCTTGAGCAGGATTCTGATCGTGGAGGACGAAGAGTCGTTCAGCGACCCCCTGTCCTACCTATTGGGCAAGGAAGGCTTCGATGTCCAAGTGGTGGACAACGGCAGTGACGCCTTGGTGGAGTTCGACCGCAACGGGGCCGACCTCGTGCTGCTGGACTTGCAGCTTCCGGGGACCCCTGGCACCGAGGTTTGCAGGCAACTGCGCCAGCGTTCCAGCGTCCCGGTCATCATGCTGACGGCCAAGGACTCGGAAATCGACAAGGTGGTTGGCCTGGAGCTCGGCGCGGACGACTATGTCACCAAGCCGTACTCCTCCAGGGAACTCGTGGCGCGCGTGCGTGCTGTGCTGCGCCGGCAAGGGGAGCCGGAGGAACTCATCACATCCACTGTGCAGGCCGGTCCGGTGCGCATGGACATCGAGCGGCATGTAGTGAGCGTCAACGGCGAACAGGTATCGCTTCCGCTGAAGGAATTCGAACTCCTTGAGATGCTCCTCCGCAATTCGGGCCGGGTGCTTACCCGCGGGCAGCTGATCGACCGCGTATGGGGCTCCGACTACGTGGGCGACACCAAGACCTTGGACGTCCATGTGAAGCGCTTGCGCAGCAAGATCGAGCCGGACCCCTCGGTTCCCCGCTACCTCGTCACTGTGAGGGGCCTGGGCTACAAGTTCGAGCCGTAGGAAGCCGCACGGCCAGAGCAACTTGCAAGGGCAACGACGAAAAGGAAGGGCTCCCGTGGCGGGAGCCCTTCCTTTTGTCTTCGTGGACCCGGCTGGTTCCGACGGGAGCGGCGCAGGCCGCCGGCCGCCTAGTGGCCAGTGGCGCTCGTGCTCGGCGTCGGGGTCGCGCTGCTGCTTGAACCGGTGGAACCGCTGCTTGGGGTGGCGGAACCGCTGACCGAAGGGCTCGGAGAAGCGGAAGGCGTGGGGAGGTACTTCGCGTATTCCTTCAACGAAGCATCCAGGACCGGGAACTGCACGGCCCGGGAATCGGAGCCGGTCTTGATGGTCACGGAAGCCGTGGAACCCGGGGCTCCGCCGCTCGTGCTCAGAACGGCGGCGTCGGTGGTCTCGTTGAGGTAGGTCTGGGACTTGGCCTTGACCGGAATGGTCGCCAGTGACCCGCCCGCGCCACTGATGGTGAGGGTTGCATCGCTCGAGGAGGTGTTGAACACGGCACCAATGACGCGTCCCGGCTTGTTGGCATCCGTGGAGACGATGAGCATGTTGCGCAGCTGAAGCGGACCGAGGTCTTCCCTGACGCCGTCAGACGGAGAATACTGCTCGTTGGTCTGCTGGGGGTTGATATAGCCACAGCCGGTCACGGACAAGAGACCGATGCTGATGGCGGCCGCCGCCATCGCCAGTTTGCCGCGCTGGACACGGTTCATCGCAGTAATGCGCACGACACGTACTCCTCTAAGAGTCATTGGAACACTTTTCAGCCATAGCCTATCGGCAAACTAGCAGGAACAAGGATTCCGATCACCATTGTGGCGGCCCTCCGGAAGGAGTAGGGTCATCCGGAACGCTGTGTCCTATGCACTTTTATGCCCTCCCGTCAAGGGGGCGCCGGAGGGCCGAAAAGGCCATTTTCCGCGTATTTACTGGGCTCGGGACCCCTTTCCGTGCCAATCGTATGCCTTAAGCGTGATAAACTGGTCTGCGGGAAAGGGGAAAGTCCACATGGTTTTTGAGGTCGGCGAGACAGTAGTTTACCCTCACCACGGTGCAGCAAAAATTGAAGAAATCAAGATGCGCACTATCAAGGGCGAAGAGAAAATGTATCTCAAGCTCAAGGTGGCTCAGGGTGATCTGACCATTGAAGTTCCAGCAGAAAACGTAGACCTTGTTGGGGTCCGCGACGTAGTGGGCAAGGAAGGCTTGGAGCACGTATTTGACGTTCTCCGCGCCGAGTTCACTGAAGAGCCCACCAACTGGTCGCGTCGCTACAAGGCAAACCTGGAGAAGCTTGCTTCCGGCGACGTCATCAAGGTTGCAGAGGTCGTCCGCGATCTTTGGCGCCGTGATCACGATCGCGGCCTTTCCGCAGGTGAAAAGCGAATGCTGGCCAAAGCCCGTCAGATTCTGATTTCAGAACTGGCATTGGCTGAGAAGACCGACGAAGAGAAGGCCGCAAGCGTTCTCGACGAAGTTCTGGCTTCCTAACAGAGATTCAAAGATTTGAACCCCGGTGGCAACGTGCCGCCGGGGTTTCCTTTTGCCCGAAAGCCCGGCTCCCGGCCCCGCAGCCCAACTGACTAGCAGTAGGTGTCGTTTTCAGCGCTCAAAACGACACCTAATGCCAGCTAGTTGGGCGGGTGGGCACCACGTAGGCTTGGGCGCATGACTACACCATCCCAGCGCGAGGCCACCGCCGTCGTCGTCGTTGCGGCAGGCTCCGGGGAGCGGCTTGGCTACGGCATGCCCAAGGCGAAAGTTCCGCTGGGCGGCGAAACGATCCTCACGCATGCCCTTCGCGGCGTCGCGACGGCGGACGTTGCCCGCCAGATCTGCGTGGCCGTCCCCGCAGGGGACCTGGAGCTGCGCGAGCTTTGCGAGGAGTTCCGGCAAGAACTGGGCGCGGACGGTCCGCTGATCACAGTGGTCGACGGCGGATCCACCCGTGCCGCGTCGGTCCGCGCCGCCCTTGGGGCGGTCCTTGAGGGAACGCGCGCCGTGCTGGTTCACGACGCCGCGCGTGCACTGACTCCCGAACGGGTCTTCCACCGCGTTGCCGTGGCGCTCTCGTCGGGCGCCAAGGCGGTTATCCCCGCCATTCCGGTGGTGGATACCGTCAAGATGGTTGAGGAGACCGCCGGGGACGACGCCGGAATCGCGCCGGAGATCGTCACCGGCACCGCCCCGCGCGAACAACTTCGTGCCGTGCAAACCCCGCAGGGATTCGACTATGAGACTTTGGTGCGGGCCCACGCGGCGGCCGCGACTTTCGACGACAAGCAGTCGGCGGCAGTCACGGATGACGCGATGCTCGTCGAGCTCCTGGGCGTGCCTGTCCACGCAGTCCGGGGCGCCAGCCAATCACTGAAGATCACCACGCCGCTGGATCTCATCATTGCCGAAGGCCTGCTGGAGGGGCCGCTCGGAGTCCGCTGGGTGGAAGGCTGATGGCCGCCTCCGAGAACGCAGCCATGATTCTGCCGCGCACGGGCATCGGGGTGGATGTGCATGCCTACGCGCCTGAGAACGATCCGCAGCCGTTATGGCTCGGCGGGCTGTTTTGGGACGGGGAACGCGGACTTTCCGGGCATTCCGACGGCGATTGCGTTGCCCATGCGGCCGCTGACGCGCTCTTCTCCGCTTGCGGCATTGGTGATCTGGGCACGCATTTCGGTACCGACCGCCCCGAGTTCGCAGGTGCGTCGGGGGTGAAACTCCTGGGGGAGGCAGCCAGGATTGTCCGGGCTGCGGGTTTCGAGATCGGCAACGTGGCAGTGCAGTTCGTTGCCAACAGGCCAAAGTTCGGGCCCAGGCGTGAAGAGTCGCAGCGTGTCCTCAGCGCCGCCGCAGGAGCACCCGTCAGCGTCACGGCAACCACGAGCGATGGGCTGGGTTTCACGGGGCGTGGCGAGGGCATCTCTGCCGTTGCCACGGCGCTCGTCTACGCCGTGCCGGCAGCGCACCAAAGCGATGGCGCCTAAACAGAGATAGAGGGTGTGCAACGAAGCCAGAGGGTGCGCATCCGCTAATCTGGAGCGGTGACCCTGCGCTTTTACGACACTGCATCCGCCGAAGTCCGCGACTTCGTTCCCCTTGAAGCCGGCAAGGCCAGCGTCTACTACTGCGGTGCCACGGTGCAGGGGATGCCGCACGTGGGACATGTCCGCTCGGCGATCGCTTTCGACCAGTTGACCCGTTGGCTTGAATACCGTGGCCTGCGTGTCACCGTTGTCCGCAACGTCACTGACATCGACGACAAGATCCTCGCCAAGTCCGCGCAGTCCTTCGGGCCGGACTGGGCAGAGGAACCCACAGCCAAGGCCGAGGAAGAATGGTGGGCCCTGGCCTACCGCTACGAGCAGGAATTCGAGCAGGCCTACGACGTCCTGGGCGTTTCCCGCCCCACCTACGAGCCTCGCGCCACCGGCCACATCCCGGAGATGCACGCCCTCATTCAAAGGCTCATCGACCGCGGCCACGCCTATCCTGCGCTGGACGACTCCGGGGACGTCTACTTCGACGTCCGCTCCTGGAGCAAGTACGGCTCGCTGACCCGCCAGAACATCGACGACATGCAGGGGGCCGCCGACGTCGAGCCTCAATTCAGCAACCGGAAGCGCGACCCGCGCGACTTTGCGCTGTGGAAGGGCTACAAAGACGGGGAGCCGACGACGGCGAGCTGGGTTTCGCCGTGGGGAACCGGCCGCCCGGGTTGGCATCTTGAGTGCTCCGCCATGGCCACGAAATACCTGGGCCAGCAGTTCGACATCCACGGCGGCGGATTGGACCTCCGATTCCCGCACCACGAGAACGAGATGGCACAATCTCAGGCGGCCGGTGACGGGTTCGCCAACTTCTGGCTGCACAACGGCATGGTCACGTATGAGGGCGAAAAGATGTCCAAATCCGTAGGCAACACGGTGAGCCCCGGAGAGATGCTCGAGCTCGCGAGCCCCCGGGTTGTGCGGTACTACCTTGGCCAGGCACAGTACCGTTCCATCCTGGACTACCGGCCCACCTCGCTTCAGGAGGCCGCCGCCGCCGTGGAACGCATCTATGGTTTTGTCGCGAAGGCTTCCAAGAAGTTCGGTGGCGACTTCGCCGCGCACCCTGAGTCGAGCCCCGTTCCCGATGCCTTTGCTGCTGCCATGGATGACGATCTCAACGTCCCGCAGGCCCTCGGCGCCCTCCACGAGACTGTCCGTGCAGGAAATACGGCGCTGGCGTCAGGAGACGACGCCGCTGCCGAGCAGGCGCTCCAGGCCGTGATGGCCATGACCACTGTGCTCGGACTGAACGACGTCCGCGGCGAAGTCCAGGAGAACTCCGAGGGCGCCCAAGCCCTGGAGGTCCTAGTGGAAGCCCAGTTGCAGGCGCGCGCCGAGGCGCGGGCCAACAAGGATTGGGCGGCTTCCGACGCCATCCGCGACACTCTCGCGGCAGCCGGTATCGCCGTCGAAGACGGCGCCGATGGAGCCAGCTGGAGCCTGAAACGGGACTGAGAAAGGGCCGTCGTCCCGATTTAAGTTGATTCAGTAGACTTGATTGCAGACGTACTCAACACAATCAAGGGTGGAATTCATGGCCAACAACGGTCGCCGGGCTGTCAAAAACAAGAAGGGCCCCACCACTGGAACCGGTGGCCACGGTCGAAAGGCCTTGGAAGGCCGGGGTCCAACCCCCAAGGCTGAGGACCGCGAGTACCACAAGGCGTACAAGAGCAAGCAGCTTGCCGAGCGCTCCGCGGCCAAGCGCGCGGCCGGGGGCGCCAGCCGCTCCAACCCGGGAGCCCGCTCAGGCCCGAAGGGCCGCGCTACCGAGGAAGTAGTCACCGGACGCAACTCCGTGGTGGAGGCGCTCCGCGCCGGAATCCCCGCGAAGGCACTGCACGTTGCCATTCGGATCGAGATGGACGACCGCGTCAAGGAGTCCCTCAAGCTTGCTGCCGAACGTGGCATCCCGCTGCTGGAAACCGGTAAGCCCGAGCTGGACCGCATGACCGAAGACGCCGTCCACCAGGGCCTCGTGCTGCAGATCCCGCCGTACGAATACCAGGACGCCTACGACCTCGCCGAAGAGACGGTCACCAAATGGAAGAAGGGGTACATCCCCAACGCGCCCCTCTTCGTTGCGCTCGACGGCATCACCGACCCCCGCAACCTGGGCGCCATCATCCGCTCCGTTTCCGCCTTTAGCGGCCACGGCGTGATTGTCCCGGAGCGCCGCTCAGTCGGCGTCACCGCTTCGGCTTGGAAGACCAGTGCAGGCGCGGCGGTCCGCGTCCCCGTGGCCCGGGCCGCCAACCTGAACAATGCGCTCAAGCAGTTCAAGCAGATGGGCATCTTTGTGCTGGGCCTGGATGGCGACGGCGATGTCTCGCTGCCGGATCTCGCCCTGGCCACCGATCCCGTGTGCATTGTTGTGGGTTCCGAGGGCAAGGGGCTCAGCCGCTTGGTCCGCGAAAACTGCGACCAGATCATCTCCATCCCGATCGACTCCGCCATGGAATCGCTGAACGCCTCGATGGCCGTGGGCATCTCCCTGTACGAAGTCTCAAGGCAGCGCGCCACCAAGTAGCCAGTTGGGTGGCGGCACAGCCGCCGGCCAAATACGGACGCTCGCTCACTTATAGGGTGTTTCCGACGGACGCTCGCTCACTTGATGTGAGCGAGCGTCCGTCCATTTGGCGCCAGATGTGAGCGGGCGTTGCTGTTCCCCTTGGAAGTCAAGTTAGAAGTCGTGGCGGTTGGCCAGGACCGGGAGCTTGACCCGCGCTTCCTCGACGGCGGCGGAGTCCAGCTCCGCGAACAAGAGGCCGGGTTCGGCGTCGAGCTCTTCGAGCACGTTCCCCAAGGGGGACACGACGACGGAGTGCCCCACTCCGGTGGGCGCCGCACCCTTGGGTTCACGGCCTTGGCTCGCGGGATCGCCCTGCCCGCAAGCCAACACGAAGGTTGTGGTGTCGATCGCCCGGGCTCGAGCGAGCAGCTTCCACTGTTCCGCCTTACCCGGCCCGGCTCCCCAGGAAGCAGACACGATATTCACGTCGGCTCCGCGGTCGGCATTGGCAGTGAAGAGGGCCGGGAAGCGGATGTCGTAGCACGTGGCCAGGCCAAAGGTGAGGCCTCCGGCGTCGAACGTCACGGGATCGGTGCCCGGGTCGACGGTGTCCGATTCCGCAAAGCCGAAGGCGTCGAAGAGGTGGATCTTGTCGTAACTGGTGTCCACTCCGGGCCCGGTCGCGATCAGGGTGTTCCGGACCTTGCCGTTGCTGCCGCCGTCGGAGGCCAGCCCGGGGGTGAACATTCCGGCCACGATCACGATCCCAAGATCCTGGGCGATCTTCCGCACTTGGCTGGCCCATGGCCCGTCGAGGGGCTCGGCGATGTCGAGCAGGGAATTCCCGAACGCCCGCATGGTTGCTTCAGGGAATACCACGAGCTCGGCGCCGCCCTCCTTGGCCCGGCGGGCGTAGTCTTCCAACAGGATCAGGTTGTCTGCCAGCTCGCGGCCACTGATGAGTTGAGCAAGAGCGATTCGCACAATTACCTCCACATTGGTGTATAGCCAAAGTATGCAACGGCCGCGTTGAGGATACGAACTCACGTGCGCGGGCGGCCGTATTCGGCGCAACCGACACAATCCGCTCAAACGACCGGTTTCACGAAAAGCGCAACGAGCCGGGTGATTCGACGTTTCAGCAGGTGAGCGGCTTGTTTGCGTTTGTACGGACTGCCGGTTTGGTTCCGACCGCCGGGCATGACCACTGTCATATGGGCCGCCGGCAAGGGAGAATTGGCGTCGGAGACTAAACTCTCAAGTAATGGTTATGCCGATTTTTGACACAGCATCTACAGTGGACGCCTCGCGGCCTTCGCCGCTCGGGCTGAGTTTGCCGCGGCCTGGAATATCCGACGACGACACTCCCTCGCCGGACAGGGTCAACGTCGCTGTATGGGCCCCGGGACTCACGCGAGTCGAAATCGCCTACAAGGCCCCCGGCGACTCCTGGAAAGTCCACACGCTGCCGAAGCTTGAGGACGGCGTGCACCACGGGATTGTGGACGGGCTACCGTCCGGCACCCGGTACGGCTTCCGCGCAGCAGTCCACGAGGACGCGATTCCGCTGTCCGTTCCTGCCCCGGACTTTGACGCCGACGACGCCGAGCAGCTGTTGCTGGATCCCTACGGTCGGGCGGTGCACCAGCGCGGAGAGCTGCTGACCTCCGTGCGGATGGAATCGGCTTTCGATTGGGGTAACGATCCCCTGCTTCGCACGCCGTGGCGGGACACCATTGTCTACGAGGCTCACGTCCGCGGCCAAAGCATGCTGCACCCGGATATCCCCGAGCACCTCCGCGGCACCTACGCAGGCATGGCGCACCCCGCCATGATCGAGCACTTCCACTCATTGGGAGTGACTGCCGTCCAATTGCTGCCCATCCACTTCCACATGGACGAGCAGCACCTTCAGTACTTGGGCCTGACCAATTACTGGGGATACAACACCGCCGCGTTCTTTGCACCACACGCGGACTACGCCACGCAAGCCGCCCAGCAGGCGGGCCCCCACGCCGTCCAGGACGAATTCAAAGGCATGGTGAAACTCCTGCACGCCGCGGGGATCGAAGTGATCCTCGACGTCGTCTACAACCACACCGCCGAAGGCGGCCCCGACGGCGATACCTCCAGTTTCAGGGGCCTGGGGGAGCGGCAGTACTACCGCCACGATGCCCATGGCCGTTACCTTGATACGACAGGCTGCGGCAACACCCTTGACTTCGCCGAACCCAGGGTGGTGGACCTGGCCATTGATTCGCTGCGATATTGGGCGGACGAATTCCACATAGACGGCTTCCGCTTCGACCTTGCCGTGACGCTGTGCCGCAATGCGGGCAATGAATTCGACCCTGAGCACCCATTCTTGAAACGGATCGCCCAGGACCCGGTGCTTTCCAAGACCAAGCTCATTTCCGAGCCGTGGGACGTGGGCTACGGTGGCTGGCAGACCGGCCGGTTCCCGGAGGGCTGGGTGGACTGGAACGATCACTTCCGCGACGGCGTGCGCCGTTTTTGGCTGTCAGAGCGGTCCGCTGTGGACGGCGGGATGTCCGGCAGCACCATGGGAGATCTCGCCGACGCCTTGACGGGCTCGGCCCGGGTCTTTGAACCTTCAGGACGCTCCAGGCTCGCCTCGCTCAACTTCGTCACGGCCCACGACGGCTTCACCCTGACCGATCTAGTGTCCTACGACCGTAAGCACAACGAGGCCAACGGCGAGCAAAACCGCGACGGGCAGACCAACAGCCTCAGCTACAACCACGGATTCGAAGGCCGCACGGAAAACGAGACCATTCTCGCTGCCCGTGCCCTTTCGAAGCGGAACCTCATGACCACGTTGATGATCTCCATTGGCGTACCCATGATCACCGCTGGCGACGAGCTCGGACGCACACAGCAGGGAAACAACAACGCCTATTGTCAGGACAACCCCCTGACATGGATCGACTGGACCCAGACACCCGAATCGCATGACCTGCTGCGGAGCACCAAACGGGTGATAAGGCTCCGGAAAGAGTTCCTGCAAGCCCAGGACGCAGGCTTCCCGGACAGCGGGACGGGCCTGGATTGGTTTGATGAAAAAGGCCAGCCCATGACGGCGGCCCGATGGCACGATCCCTCCCTGCGGATCGTGCAGCTCTTGGTGAGCTCTGAGGGCGGCGCTTACCGCGGCTTGATCGTGATCAACGGCAACAAGGATGACAAGAAGGTCGTCCTGCCCAAACTGCTCGCCGAATCCGGAACGGGGAGCCGGATGTTCGAGCTACGCCTGACGACGTCCGAGCTCAATGACCGCAGGCAGGGAGCACTGGTCTCGGCAGGCGAGCGGGAAGTCGTCCAAGGCAACACCATCAACGTCTACCGCACCTAGGAACCATGAAAATCTATTCCGTAGACACGTGGACACTGGAAGAACTGCAGGAACAAGCGTCCGACGCCGGCCGCCGCACCGTGATCGTGCCGCCGGCAGCAAGCAAGAAGGCCGTCTTGGAAGTGTTCGGCCAGGTGCTCGATTTCCCCGAGTACTACGGGGTGGACCTGGATGCGCTCAACGATTCGCTCCACGATTTCGCAGACAGTGTGGCCGAGGATGACCAACCCCCCGTCACCCTGATTTGGCAGGTCCCGGCGGCCTACCGGACGGACCGGTCCTTCGGGTTGGTTTGCGAAATCCTCCAGGACGCCGAGTCCTATGCCGGGCGGGACCTCGCCGTCATAACGGTCTTCCAGGAGTAGCGCGGCGGGCCGGGTGGGCGATGCCCACCCGGCCCGCTTGTCACTACGCGTTGGCGATCAGCCCCAGTTCGGCCTTCGAGGCCAGGGAGGGGTGTTTCGGGAAGACCCGGACGGTGTAGCCGAAGGATCCGGAGCGGTTGATCAGGATGGAACCGGTGAACAGGTGGCGCCCGTTGCCGAGGTCCTCGAACGAGCTCAGTTCGGCCACGGTGATGTCCTCCAGCTCATCGCTTTCTTCAGCCCGCCCATACGCCACCTCGACGCTGACGTCGTCCGGTGTCAGGGTGTGCAGGGCGATGTAGGCGTTGACCTGGAGGATGTCCCCGATCTGTGGCTCTTCGGAGACCCCGATGGAATCGACGTGTTCCACGATCAGCTGCGGCCAGGCGTTGCGGACCTTGGTGGTCCAGGCCGCGAGTTCCTTCGCTTCCTTGAACGAGCCAGCCACGGCACGCCGTCCTGACTCCGCTGCCGGGCGGTAGAGGGTGTTGACGTAGTCCTGGAGCATGCGGTCGGCCGAGACTGCCGGGCCGAGGTGGGCCAGGGTGTGCTTGATCATGGACACCCAGTGCGTCGGGATGGTTTCCGGGCCGGACTGCGAGGGCCCGGCGGCGCCGGCGTCCGCGGAGACCGTGGAGCCGTAGAAGCGCGGGGCCACCTGGGTCTCCAGGAGCTCGTAGAGGGCGGCGGCTTCGATGTCATCGCGTTCGGTCGGGGACGCGTCGTTGTTCGCGGTCGGGATCGCCCAGCCGTTCTCGCCGTCGTACATCTCATCCCACCAGCCGTCCAGGACCGAGAGGTTCAGCGAGCCGTTGATGGCCGCTTTCATGCCGGAGGTCCCGCAGGCCTCCAAGGGCCGGAGCGGGTTGTTCAGCCACACGTCGCAGCCCGGGAACAGGGTGCGGGCCATGGCGATGTCGTAGTTGGGCAGGAACACGATCCGGTGCCTCACGGCGGGGTCGTCGGTGAACTTCACCAGGTCCTGGATCATTTTCTTGCCGG